>JBBQYZ010000616.1:0-2802 GCA_038208205.1 Gemmatimonadales bacterium
TGCCGAATGCCTCCATCGCACCGCGCCCGAATGGGTCGACCTCGACCGGTGGGGGGAGCGATGGAAGTGGCGACGCGTACATTCGCCGCTCCGGCAAGGCGCTGATCCTCGCCTTCTACGCCGCGCTGCGCGCGATCCGCCTCTACCCGCTGGAGAACGCGGCGGTCGTCCGCTCGGCGGAAGATCTGAGCGCGCTCGCCGGGGAGCTGCTGAAGCGCGAGCACGAGCTGGAGATTCGCGTCTCGGGCGAGTTCGTGTTCATCAACACCGTGCGGCTTCGGTTGGATCTCGACAACTATGCCAGCTTCAGCCATCTCCTCTCGGTGTTCCGCTCGTCGGGGGTTGGCTCGCTCCATCTCCGCACCGCACCGTCGACGAAGGAGTGGTCGCGCTTCCTGGCGCTGCTGCTTCTGCCGTCGACCGACCCGCCGGCGGCTCGCTTCCATAATTTGCAGGGAAAGCTCCAGCAGCAGGAGCTGCCCGTGTTCGAGGTCGGCGAGCCGATGGAGCAGGCGGCGGACGACGAGACCCTGCAGAAGTCGAAGGAGATCGCGAAGAAGACGTACGCGCATTCGGTCTCGGTCACGCGCGATCTCATGACGTCTGTCCGCATGGGACGCAGTCCGAACATCAAGAAGATCAAACGGGTGGTGCAGGGGATCGTGGATCAGATCCTGAACGAGGAGACCTCGCTGATCGGGCTCACCACCATCCGCGACTACGACGAGTACACGTTCACGCACAGTGTCAACGTCTGCATCTTCTCCGTCGCCCTCGGCAAGCGATTGGGACTCGGCAAGGTGCAGCTCTATGACCTGGGCATGGCGGCGCTCTTCCACGACATCGGCAAGTCGCGGGTGCCCGCCGAAGTGATCAACAAGCCGGGCGGCCTGTCGGATGACGAGTGGCGGCTGATTGCCGCCCACCCCTGGCTCGGCGCCCTGGCGCTCTTTCAGGTGCGGGGACAGCAGGAGCTGCCCTACCGGTCCATGGTGGTGGCGCACGAACATCACATGAAATTGGACTTGACCGGCTATCCGCGGCCGATCCGCGCGCGCACGCTCGGCATGTTCAGCAAGATCGTCGCGGTGGCGGACGGCTTCGACGCCGCCACCTCGCGCCGCGCATACCAGACCACGCCGTTGTCGCCCGCCGACGTCATGGCCGAGATGCGCGACAACCCGCGGCGCGGGATGGACCCCGTGGTGGTCAAGGCGTTCATCAACCTCACCGGGATCTACCCGGTCGGCACCTTGGTCGTGCTCGATACCTTCGAGCTCGGGATCGTCCACGCCGTGAATCCCATTCCGGAGATGCTCTCGCGCCCGATCGTCCGCGTCGTGAGCGACCAGCAGGGAAACGTCATTCACCCGGGAACCCTGGTGGACCTCGCGGACCAGAGCACCGAGGGCATGTACCTGCGCACCATCATCAAGACGGAGAACCCTGAGCGGTATGGCATCCGGGTCGGCGATTATTTCATCTGACGCGATCGCGCGACGTTTCGCCAATCTCGGGCGCGCGCGCCGCACGGCCTTCGTGCCCTACGTGACCGCTGGCCATCCCGATGCGGTGCGCAGCGTGGCGCTGCTGCAGGGCCTCGAAGCCGCCGGCGCGGACGTCGTGGAGGTCGGGGTGCCGTTCTCCGACCCGATGGCCGACGGGGCCGTCATTCAGGCGAGCAGCCAACGCGCCCTCGACCAGGGCACCCGCTTCGACCAAGTCCTCGAGATCATCTCGCGTGCCGGTCTCGCGATCCCCGTCGTGCTCTTCAGCTACCTCAATCCGTTGCTGCGCGGAGGCGACGACGCCCTGCGGCGCGCTGCAGATGCGGGCGCGCATGGCGTGCTGGTGACCGACCTGCCACTCGGCGCCGATCCCGAGCGCGAGGCCTGGTTCGCCGCGAGCCCGCTCGCCTTCATTCGCCTGGTCGCACCGACGACGCCCGAGTCGCGAATGCGTGAGATCGCGCGCACCGGCAGCGGCTTCGTCTATCTCATCAGCCGCCTGGGCGTGACCGGTACGCGGGACGACCTGCCACCCGAGCTTCCGGCGACGGCGGCGAGGCTGCGTGCCGCCACGTCGCTGCCGTTGTGCATCGGCTTCGGCATCTCGAAGCCGGAGCACGCGCGCAGTGTGGCCCAGATCGCCGATGGAGTGATCGTCGGGAGCGCGATCGTGCGGGCCGCCGAGGAGAGTGTGGAGGCGGCCCTGCGGCTCGCCGCCTCGCTGCGGCGCGCCATCGACGGCGCCTGAGGTGCGAGCGTTCCTGTCGGGCTACGCGCGCGCGCTGGGCACACTGGGGCTCGTGCTGCTCGTCGCGGCGCTGTGGACCGACCTCCGCTGGACGGGCCAAGCGCCGGCGATGGCGGTGCTCTTCGTTGCCGTCGCCGCACTTCGAGTACAGCAGATCCCGCTCACGAAGTACGGCGCGCTGAACCTGCTTGCCATGCCGGCGATGGCGGGATCGCTGATCGTCGGCGCGCCCGCCGCGGCGCTGGCGATGTGGATCGGCGTCGCGGTCGGCGACGGGGCGCTGCTGCGGAAGGGACTGGCGGCGGCGTGGATCAACGCAGGACGCGAGGTGATCGCGCTGCTCGCCTCGTACGGTATCTACGCGTGGGCCGTCGTCTCGCTCAGCGCGGGCCAGGACGGCCTCACGGCGGAGACGCTGCCGGCGCTCGCGCTGTTCGTGCTCACCTACTTTTTGGCGAGCCGACTGCTGCTCTACTTCTCACTCATCCTTCGCGACAAGCTGATCGACGAGGAGAAGTCGCTCATCCTGCGGTACGAGGTGATCGC
>JBBQYZ010000617.1:0-2793 GCA_038208205.1 Gemmatimonadales bacterium
GCCGGAGGCCCGCGAGATACAGCGCCGCTTCGCGCAGCGTCTTGGAGGGAATCGTTCCCGTGTTCACGGCGACGCCGCCGGGCTTCGGCGCACGCTCGATCAGGCAGACGCGCTTCCCGAATGACGCGGCCTGCTGTGCGCCCTGCTCGCCGGCGGGGCCGGCACCGATCACGACGAGGTCGAACTCCTCCGGAGCTGTCACGTGGGAGCGGCGGGAGGTGAGGTAGCAGTGGACAGCGCATCTTCCCGATAGACGAGCCACCCGCTCGTCTCCTCGGCAACGAGCTCGACCTCGGTGCCGATCGGCAGCGTCAAGTTAGGACTGTCGTGCCCGGCTGGAAAGTCCATCAAGACCGGGACCCCGAGGTCAGCGACGAGATCGAGCACGAAATCCTCGAACTCGTCTTCCTCCGATCGATCGAGCGAGAGGTGTCCGAAGATGATCCCCCGCACCTTCGCGAGCAGCCCGGCAGCGCGAAGCTGCACCAGGCGTTCGTCGACGAACGACATCGGGTCGCGCACCTCCTCGAGAAAGAGGATCGCGTCCGTGGTGTCGATTTCGTAGGGCGTGCCGATCGTCTGCTGCACGAGCGCGAGGTTGCCGCCGACCAGCCGACCGACGGCGCGGCCCGGCCGCACGGGCCGTGCGACGCCGCGGCCGAATCGCGCGGTCGGGCGGGGGTTGGTGAGGGCGGAGAGCATGGACGTCGTCGTCAGGTCGCGCGCGCTGGGGATGAGATCGTCCGCCGTCGGGCCGTGAAAGGAGCGCAGCCCGGCGAGCTTCATCAGCCAGTGGTGGAGTACCGTGATGTCCGAGTAGCCGACGAACGACTTGGGATTGGCACGGAAAACGGCGGGGTCGAGGTATGGGAGCATCCGCACCGCGCCGTAGCCCCCCGTGCCGCCGATCACCGCCTTCACGCGCGGGTCGATCCACAGGCGCGTGAAGGCGGCAGCACGGCGCTCGTCCTCGGCGCGCTGATAGCGGCGCGTGGTAGTGAGCTCCGGATCGACGAGCACGACATATCCGGCACGCTCGAGGGCACGCACCCCGCGAGCAAGCCAGCCGGCTCGCGGCGAGTATGAGGACGCGACGACGGCGATCGTGTCGCCCTTCTGCAGCGGCGCGGGACGAAGCAGAGGCAGTGGGCCTTCGGGTTCGGGCATGGCGGCAAGGTATGAGGTGGCGGCCGAGGTTGGGAACCGGTGACGGGAGCGCGGGGTGTCTCAGGTGGCGCGTGGTGGGTGAGACGTGATCGCTTTACGCCGCCGCCCACCACCCGTTCCCGGCTCATGCCCCCGCGCACCCCCTGCGCTAGATTCCAGCCCATGGCAGCGCCCGAGCAGTCAACGACCTATTTCCGCAAGGGATTCGGCCTCAAGGCAGACGTCCAGACGGAGCTGTCGGCCGATTACAACGGCCGGGTCGTGGACGCACTGCGCGCGCACGACTACACGCTCGTCGTCGACGACGTCACCATTCGTCTCGCGCGCGAGTTCGGCTTCTGCTACGGGGTGGAGCGGGCGGTGGAGTACGCCTACCAGACGCGGCGCAAGTTCCCCGACCGTCAGCTCAAGCTCGTCGGTGAGATCATCCACAACCCGCATGTGAACGACAAGCTGCGCGGCATGGGGATTGAGATCCTCGCGCTCGGCGTGGACGGTGCGGTGGATTTCACGCAGATACGCGCCGACGACGTCGTCATCCTCCCCGCCTTCGGGGTGACGATCGCGTCGTTCGAGGCACTGCGCGCGATCGGCTGCGTGCTCGTGGACACCACCTGTGGCTCGGTGTTGAACGTGTGGAAGCGGGTCGAGGCGTACGCGCGCGACGGCTACACGGCACTCATCCATGGCAAGCACTACCACGAGGAGACGCGGGCGACGGCGTCGCAGGTGATGAAGTACTCCGAGGGGCGCTACCTCGTGGTGCGCGACATGAGCGAGGGGCGCCTGGTCTGCGACTATATCGAGGGGCGCAGCACGCGCGCGGCCTTCCTGGCGAAATTCGCCGCCGCGGCATCGCCCGACTTCGATCCGGATCTCCACCTGCGGCGTATCGGCGTCGCGAACCAGACGACGATGCTGGCGAAGGAATCGCTCGCCATCGGAGAGGAGGTGGGACGCTCCATCACACGCGCACGCGGCGACGAGGCGCGTGCCGTCGATTTCCGCACCTTCGACACGATCTGCAGCGCGACGCAGGAACGGCAGGACGCCGTGATGACACTGCTCCAGGAGCCGCTCGACCTGATGGTCGTGATCGGGGGCTTCAACTCCAGCAATACCATCTCCCTCGCCGCCCTGTGTGCCGAGCGGGTGCCGACGTATCACATCGAGGACGCCGACGGCATCGACCCGGCCGCGCGCACGGTGCACTTTCGCGTGGCCGGGGTGAAGCACGTGGAGGAGATGCGCACCGGTTGGCTGCCGGCGGCAGGGCCCATCCGCATAGGGGTGACGGCGGGCGCGAGCACGCCGAACAACAAGATCGGCGAGACCGTGGGTCGCATCCGTGCGACGCGCGGCCTCGAGCTCTCGACCGTCTGACGGACGCACCGCGCCGCCTCACCAGCTGATGCTCCCGTTCTTCTCTGCCTACGTCGCGCTCGGGGACTCGATGTCCATCGACCTCTACCCCGCGCTCGACGTCGGCGAGATCGAGGTGGCCGTGGCGCTCGAGCGCGATCCGAGCGCCGGCAGCGTGGCGCCGCTTGGCGCGGCGTCGCTGCTCTTCCAGAACGACGACGCGCGGTGGCCCGACGAGCAGGGGAGCGATCTCGTGACGCGCTA
>JBBQYZ010000618.1:0-2790 GCA_038208205.1 Gemmatimonadales bacterium
TCCCACCGGACCGTAGGTCGCCTCCCAGATGTCCCACTGCCCGCCTGAGCGCGAATGGTCGCCGACGGCGAGCTCGAACCAGTTCTCGTCCTTCATCATCGCCGTGATGTTGCCGTCGGGGCGGCGCTGGGTGGGCCGGTCGATCTTCATCCAGCCGCGGTCGAGCCAGTACGCGTTCGTGTCGGCATACACGTTCACGATCTGGTGGTAGCGGAAGTCCACGCCGTCGGGACACAGCGACCACACGCCGCCGTAGAACTCCGGGTACATCACCTGCTTGGCGAGCGAGATCCATCCGCCCGTGGAGCCGCCGGTGAGCAGCCGCGCCCACGGCTGGCCGATGACGCGGAACCGCGACTCGACGGCCGGGATCAGCTCCCCCATGATCGCGTCGCCGAACGGGCCGTTGTTCGCGGAGTTCACGCCGTACGAATCGTCGTAGTACGGCGACGGGTGCTGCAGCGTCACGATGATCATGCGCGGCGTGCCATCGGCGTTCCAGTACGGCGTCGAGCCGACTCGTGGTGCGCGCAGCGAGAAGTGCCCCTCCTCGTACACCACCGGGTACTTCACCGTCGGGTGCTCGTCGTAGCCCTTCGGCAGCAGCACGGTGGCGCCGAGATAGATGGGATGTCCCCACCACTTCGTGAGGATGTCGCTCTGGATCTTGATGCGGCGCACGTTGCCAGAATCCGCCGGCACGACGACGGGCGGGATCACGCGGTCGGCGACGAGCCTGATCGGCGTGGACGACGCCGGATCGTACGTGATCCGCACCGGCTCGCCGTAGAGGTTGCCCGGCGACCGCTTCCAGTTCTGACCCTCCCACTGGTCCATGTGCAGCCAGACGGTGTGGCCATCGGCGCGCGCGAACTTGGTGTAGACGTTGACGAATGGCTGCGCCCAGTACACCCCCGCCGGGATGTCCCGCAGACTCCTTGCCGGGTAGCCGAAGATCGCGGCGTCGATCACCGCCGCCCGGCCCGCCGGTAGGCCGTCGACGTTCACGCCGAAGAGGGGCACGCCTGTCTCGCCGGTCTGCTGGATCGGGGTGCTGCCCGCGGCGTTCGTGCGGCTCAACGCGACGTAGACGCGGCCGGTGATCGGCTCGGCGTGCGCCGCGCGGCTGAACGAGATCTCGAATCGCGGCGCGGCGCGGGCAGGAGACTGCGCGCCACCGGCGTGCAGGGGGATGATCGCAACGGCCAGCACGGCAAGGGCGACGATACCCCCGGAACGCAGGGCAGGTAGGGGACGCATCGATCTCGGCAGCGGGATGGCGGACATGTTGGCGCGCTCGGGGCGGGAGGGATGTTCGCGGCAGCAGCAGTATGGCGCCTGCGGGCACCCGCCACCACTAACGGCGTCCGTCCGGCTGCCCGCAACCGGGAGGGGGGCACGAATCGCTGCGCCGCGAGCACTGCGCTGCGCGCGCAGCGGGAATGCGATCAGTGCTCCAGCCGCGCCACGAGCAACGCGGCATCGATCACCTTGCGGAACTCCGGCGCCGAGAGGGCGCCCTGGATCGGGCGCTCGTTGACGAGAAATGACGGAGTGACTCGCACGCCGATCGCATTGGCCAGCTCCGTCGCGCGTGCGGTACGCGCGTCAGTGTGGCGGTCGCGATAGCAGACCGCGAATCGCGCCGTGTCCACGCGGATCGTTCCCGCGAGCGCCGCCATCTGCGCGTCGGCAGCGTTCCCGCGCCTCCATTCGCTCTGGGTGGCGTAGATCCGGTCGTGCATCTCCCAGAACTGCCCCTGCTCCGCCGCGCATTCCGCGGCCCGCGTGGCCTCGCGCGCGTGGGGAAACGCGCCGGCGACGAAAGGAACGTACTTGAACAATACCTTCCCCGTCCGCACGTACTCCCGCTCGAGCACCGGGTACGTGAGGCGTGAGAACTCGCCGCAGTACGGACAGGCGAAGTCACTCAGGTCCACGACGACGACCGGCGCGCCGGGATCACCGCGGTCGTAGCCGACGCCCGTGAAGTCCACACCGTCCACCTCGACGTGACGAGGGCCGATCGGGCGCGCCGCTGGTGACACGACTGCCGGCGGCGACGCGACTGCCGGCGGCGTGGCCGGCCGGCCGCCTGTCTGCGCCCGGCCCGTCGCCTGCGCGCCCACGTCGTCCCGATCGCGCGCCCGGTGTGAGCCGCTCGCCGTCACCGGCCGAGGCGCGGCCGCCACACGCGACGCCGCGGAATCGGCCGTTGCACCGGCGCCCCTCTCGCTGCAGCCGCTGGCGGCGAGCGCCGTGAGACATGCGAGGGCCGCGACGAGCGCCGACCGTGATGGAGAATTGCACATGGGATGTCAGCCGAGGGTGACGAGCTGGCCGAAGCCAGCGAGGAAGCCGGAGAGGAGACTGAAGCGTCCTGTCGCGAGCATCAGGCCGACCGCGATCAGCAGGGCACCGGTCAGCAGCTCGACGCCACGGAGCCGGCGTTCGATCCCGCGGTGCGCCAGCAACGAGGCCAGCCCGAACGCCACGACGACGAACGGAATGCCCAGTCCCAACGCGTACACCGCGAGCAGCGCCGAGCCTCTCCGCTGGGTGCCGATCGTTCCCGCGGTGAGCAGCACCGACGCGAGCACCGGACCCACGCAGGGCGTCCAGCCGGCGCCGAACGCGATGCCGACCACCACCGACCCGACGCGCCCCGCCGGCCCGCGCACTACTCCCGCGCGCCGCGCACGCATCGATACCGGAATCCGGCGGGCACCCAGCAGATGGCACCCGAATAGCACGATGATGCCGCCACCCACCCGCTGCACGAGGCCGACC
>JBBQYZ010000619.1:0-2783 GCA_038208205.1 Gemmatimonadales bacterium
AAAGACTACACGCACTTCCTCGTGCACGGTCGCCGCACGGGCTGAAGGCGGCAACGCCGCCGTGCACGTGCTGTGGCGACTCGTCTTCAAGACGAGGTACGATCATGCACACGCATCAGCGGTTGCTCCAGCTCGTCGCCCCACTCATCATGCTCGCCGCGTGCTCTGACGCGCTCACCGGCCCGAAGGCACCCGGGCCGGTGCCGCTCGCGCCCGCCTCTCTCGCGAAGTTCGTCGCGTGCGAGGGCGAGGAAGGGTGTGACTACAACCTCTACGTCCCGACGTACATCAGGACGTCAGTTTGCAGCCGGAGGCGGACCAGCAGGATTAGATCAGTGACCCGTGGTTCGACCCGTGCCAAGCGAAGGATGCGGGGAACTCTGATTCACGCGACTACGTGATTCCCGCCGCGTGCGCGGCGGGTCCCTGCTACGGGATGTGGGACACGAACCGAACAAACTTCTTCATGATGCTGGGGACTGGCATTGTCACGGCCTCCGCCGTGCGGCTGACGTACATCAATCCTGTCACCGGGGCTGCGGTGCGCATCTTCGCCTCGGTGCGGGGGATCGGTTTTCTGGGTGGCAGCGGGATGGTCGGGTGGGCGACCTATCACACGTATCGGGCCGGGCGACAGCAGCTCGATAAATGCGTCGCCGACAACGGGTGGTTCTATCACATCTCGGTCATTCACTAGGAGGGCAGCGATGCCACACCTCACCTTCTCCCTCGCCGTAGGCGTCGTCATCACTCTCTTCGCGCTCGTGCCGCGCACGCCGGTGCTCTGGCGGGTGGGGATCGCCGCGTTCGGGGTCGGCACCATCGTGCGAGGCGACGGGCTGCATTACAACGTCTTGCAGGTGGCTGGCGTGCTGCTCATGCTCGCCGGCACCCTGATGGCGATACGCCACGCGGTCACACGTCAGCGTGACGCTGCGACGCCGTAGCGCGCCGGACCGTCACGCACAAAGGGGCACCCCGGTGAGGGTGCCCCTTTCGCGTCGAGCAGGATGGCCGGTGTTCGCTTCGCTAGGAGTTCGCCTGACGGCAACGTCACAAGTTTGGGTGGCACGCAAGAGGACGCGGGGCGCAGACCAAGGAAGACCCGACCATAGCCGTCTAGGGAGCATCCTAGCAGCGGGGCCGGCGCCGTCGCCCGGCCGCTCGCCATTCGTTGCGTTCGCCGCGCCTACAGCGGGCGTATCGCCCAGCGCCGCGGCAGAACGATGACGGGAGCCCGGGCGCGATGACTAGGCGCCCCGCATGACGTTGCACTCTCTCTCGACGACCATGCCTTTGCGCGTCGAGTTCTCCCTTCCCTTCCTCATCGAGCGCTCGGAGATCACCCAGCCGTGCGCCGATCGACGGCGCAACGGGATCGAGAATACGCTCGCCGACCTGGTCCGCCGGTGGCGCACGCCGCGGCCCTTAGACGCCGCCCAGGAGCTTCGCATGTGCGCGGAGACCGGCCAGGTTGCTCGTCGCTTGGGTCGAGGCAGAGCGTGGTGTTGGTGGGGCCACACGGGCACGGCTCACGGTCTATCGGAGCGGGACCATCAACGACGAGTCTGTGCCGGCAGGATGGGCGCGACTACTCTTGCGTGGCGTTGACGCGGGCGGATGGCAGAACGGAGAGTCCGGCCGACATGGCGAGGCTCTCCGACCAACGCCAGGCCGCAAGGTGGGACCTTTCGCTAAGGAAACTCTAAGCGACGCCCTACTCGGCCCCCCTTATAGGGAGAAGCCATTCCGTATATCGAGGTGCTCGATCTTCATGAGACCGAGAATCCGCTGCTGCACATCGGCCTTTTCGGTCATGTCCTGCATCCATTGTTCGCAAGCGAGACATAGGTCCTCACAGAAAATATCGATCTGCAGCTGAAGGTGCCCTGCGTTCTGGTTGCAATGAACCGCAGCATCGAACGACGTCGTTACGAACTCGAAGCGGTCGAGCGCTTCCCGACTCCGCTGATCGATCGTGGAGTCCTCGCCTTGATGTAGATAAGCGCAGCGGAGCGCGTAGCAATCGGTGCCTCCGAGGAACACGTGCGACGTTCGATTGGGGCCTATCTCCGCCGTGTAGATCGGCGTCAAGTACCGATCACACCATGCGGTGTATCGCTTCTGTGAGCCGACACCGGGCGTCTCGAGTCTCCCTGCGATGTCCGGCATGGTGAGAGCCACTGCCAGCGCGCCGTACCAGTTCTTCTCTTTCACCGCATTTCGGACAGCATCGACAAACTGCCTCATGTCTCTCCTCCGACTTCGGTGGGGATGCTCGTGACCGTGCGACCTCTCCAACTCGCGCACCTGGCGCACCCGATCTTCCGAAAGCCCGTACTGCGCCCCGATCTCGCGCAGCGAGCGCCCGCTGCGCCGGGCGGCGTAGATCACAGCGTCCCGCTCGAGGTGCCGGCGCCTATTCGGCGTCGGCCGGCCCGTGCGGCGTTGGCTGAGGCGCATCGCGTGGATGAGGTGAAGGACATCCACGACCGGGCGCACGCCATCGCGGCCTATGCTCGGCAGGCGAACGATACGGCGATGGTGGAGTGGGCGACGGAAATCAAAGTCCGCGCCGAACGCCGGGCGGGTGAAATCCTCGCCGAGATGGAGAAGGCGCCCGGCGCAAAAGGGATCGGGCCGATTGCGGTGCCCGAGCGGAACCGCAATACCCCGACTCTGGCCGAGCTGGGGGTGACGAAAAAGCAGTCCTCCCGCTGGCAGCAGCTCGCTGCGGTACATCACGCCGTCGTGATAGCGAGCGTCACGTACTAGCTCCCGGT
>JBBQYZ010000620.1:0-2782 GCA_038208205.1 Gemmatimonadales bacterium
CGGAATGACGCCCGAGGTCGCGGCGCGAATCTTCGACCCTTTCTTCACGACGCGCGGGGTGGAGGGGAACGGCATGGGCCTCGCCGTCTCGTGGACGATCATTCAGCGATATGGCGGGGTGATCGAACTAGACACCGCTCCCGGCAAGGGCACCAGGTTTATAATTAGGTTTCCCGCCGGAGAGAGAGATTCCATTTCACCGGCAGCGCCCTCGCAGATCGCCGCTCCCGTGCGCGTGATGGGGATGCGCGCCCTTGTCGTGGACGACGAGCCGTTCGTTGCAAGCGTTCTGACGACGATCCTGGCGAGGCACGGCTACCGGGTAGTGGCTTCGCACTCCGGCAAGGCAGCTCTGGATTGTCTCGACGAGGAGGGCGACGACCCGTTCCAGGTGGTGCTGACGGACCACGGCATGCCGGGCCTTACAGGGCTGCAGCTCGTCGCCGAGATCAAGCGACGGCGACCGGACCTGCCGGTGCTGCTGCTGACCGGATGGGGCGAGTCCATCCTGCAGACCCACATTACGGATGTGCTGCCGGACGCCGTCCTCGGCAAGCCGATCAACCAGACCGACCTGGTGAATGCAATCGCCCGCGTGGTCAAGCAGGAGTCCCCTGCCCCGGCGGACTGATGCGCACGATCATCTCCCACATCCTGTCATGGTCATTGCCATGAAAAAGCCAGACCCGAAGAGCAAACCGACTGCGGAAGCGGAACGCGATCGCAACGCCCGGAAGAGCATCTCCTACAATCGCAAGGCGCGCCACGACTACGAGATCGAGGACACCTACGACGCCGGGCTAGTGCTCGTCGGTACGGAAGTGAAGTCGCTGAGGGCGGGCCGGGTCAACCTGGCTGACGCGTTCTGCCGCATAGAGAATAACGAGGCGTGGCTCTACAACATGCACGTGACGCCCTACGAGATGGGTAACCGGTGGAACGTAGAGCCGCGCCGCAAGCGCAAGCTGCTGCTCCACCACTGGCAGATTGCGGAGCTAAAGGCCGAGACGGAGCAGAAGGGCCTGACGATCGTGCCGCTCTCCCTCTACTTCCAGCGCGGTTTTGCAAAAGTCGAAATCGCCCTCGCCAGGGGCAAGAAGCTCTACGACAAGCGGCAGTCCATCGCGGAGCACGACCAGGAGCGCGAGTCGCGGCGCCAGGCGGCGGGCCGGCAATAGCGCGCCTGCATCGGCAAAGCTCCGGTTTCTAGTGTATAATAGGGTTTAGCATGGAACGCGCCGTTATTGGGGTGCGCGGGGTTAGCAGCAATAGTGTGAACCAGGAATACCCAAAAGTCTTCGATGACCTTGCGCGGCCGGTTCTCCGATCGCGCTTTTTGTTTGTGTGCCGGTAAGAGGGTAAGAGAAGGAACCTTATGAGCGTCTTCACTCAGGATAAAATCAGGAATATCGCGATCATCGCGCACGTCGATCACGGCAAGACGACTCTGGTCGATGGCCTGCTGCGGCAGGGCAACGTCTTCCGCGCCAACCAGGAATTCGCCGAGCGGGTTATGGACAGCAATGCGCTCGAGCGCGAGCGCGGGATTACCATCGTCAGCAAGAATACGGCGGTGTCGTACAAGGACTGCAAGGTCAATATCGTCGATACTCCCGGCCACGCGGATTTCGGCGGCGAGGTAGAGCGCGTCATGGGGATGGTCGACGGCGTTCTCCTTCTCGTCGACGCGGTGGACGGCCCGATGCCGCAGACCCGGTTCGTCATGTCGAAGGCGCTCGCCATGGGGCACAAGGCGATCGTCGTCGTGAACAAGATCGACCGCCCCGACTCGCGGCCCGATTGGGTGGTGGACCAAACGTTCGACCTCTTCGTGGAGCTTGGCGCGAACGAGGAGCAGCTGGACTTCCCGATCGTCTACACCTGCGCGCGCCAGGGATTGGCGACGCTTAACCTTGCGACGCCGGGCACGGATCTCAAGCCACTCTTCGACACGATCGTTTCGCACATCCCGCAGCCTCTAGGTGACCGGGGCGCGCCGTTCCAGATGCTGATCTCCAGCCTGGGTTACGACGACTACCGTGGGCGCTTCGGTATCGGCAGGATCCACGCGGGAAGTATCCATCCGGGCGACAACATCGCGATCGTCAATCGCGAAGGCGACATCCGGCCCGGAAAAGTCGTCACCACCTTCATCTTCGAGGGCCTGAAAAAGACGGAGCAGGACGAGGTTGCGGCGGGAGAAATCTGCATTGTGAGCGGCCTGCCCGACGTGGCCATCGGCGAGACGATCGCCAGCCGCGAGATGCCCAAGGCGGTCGCGACCGTGCGCGTGGACGAGCCGACGCTAAGAATGGCGTTCGGCGTCAACACCAGCCCGCTGACCGGTCGGGAAGGCCAGTACAGCACCAGCCGGAAGATCCGCGAGCGGCTGTTCAAGGAGCTGGAGACAAACGTCAGCCTGCGAGTAGAGGAGACCGAGAACGCAGACACGTTCCTCGTCAGCGGCCGGGGCGAGCTTCACCTCGCCATCCTGATCGAGACGATGCGGCGCGAAGGCTACGAGCTTCAAGTCGCGCAGCCGGAGGTCATCTATCACCAGGACGAGGACGGGCGGCGCACGGAGCCATACGAGCGCGTCGAGATCGAAGTAGCCGAGGAGCACCAGGGCGTGGTCGTGGAGCAGCTCGGGCAGCGAAAGGGCGAGATGCTCGATATGCGGATCTCCAAAGGAAGCGTATTCTTCATTTACCTGGTCCCAACGCGTGGACTGCTCGGCTTCCGCAACGACTTCCTGACGGCTACGCGGGGAACCGGCGTAATC
>JBBQYZ010000621.1:0-2776 GCA_038208205.1 Gemmatimonadales bacterium
AGAGCTGTAGACGACCGACCCCGGCTTGAGCGTGGCGCGGAAGGGAACGCCCCGCATCTCGAGCAGGTACCGCTCGGACTTGAGAAAGTTCTGCTCCTGTCCGCCCGAGGACCCCGGCACGTGCGGCTGGACGATGCCGAACGCGCTTCCGTCCGCCGACATCGCGCTCACCCGGAAATCCGGGTGGGCGAACAGGATCGCGAGGCTCATCGAGGGATCGACGGTCTGCACCAGCCCGACGATCCCCTCGGGCGCAACCACCAGGCTGCGCTCGCGCACACCCGCCTTGGAGCCGGCACTCAGGGTGACGGTGAAATCCTCGGCGCGACCGCGACCCTGGAGCGCGACGGCGGGAATGAATCCCCACTTCACGGTGCTGCCGAGTCCGAGCAGCTTCCGCAGCCGATCGTTCTCCGTCTCGAGCGTGGGGACGCGTGCGGCCGCGAGGTCGAGCGTATCGAGGCGGAGCTCGCCCCGTTCCGACGCCAAGTAGGCGCCGCGCCAACGCTCCGCCCCTTTCTGCAGCTGGACGAGCGGGGCGACGAGCGACCGGCGCAGCACGCCGGCGACCGGTTCGCGCAGCCGCGGCGGCAGGACCGTTGCGGCAAGGGCGAGCAGGACGCACGCGCCGAACAGAACGACGTCGACGCGAGTGCTGAAGCGGGCCGTGCGAGCCACCCGCGCCTCAGGTGCTCAGGACCGACCAGTACTTCTCCTCGTCGTCGAGGATGCGCCCCGTCCCGCGAACCACACAGGTGAGGGGATCCTCGTCGACGTGAATGGGCAGCCCGGTCTCCTGGCTCAAGAGCAGGTCGAGGCCGCGAATCAATGCGCCGCCCCCGGTCATCACGATGCCGCGGTCGACGATGTCGCTCGCCAGCTCGGGGGGAGTGATCTCGAGTGCTCGGCGCACTGCGTCCACGATCTGTTGAATCGGCTCCTGGATCGCTTCCCGGATCTCGCTGGAGTGCACGCGCACCGTCTTCGGGATGCCGCTGACGAGGTCGCGCCCCTTCACCTCCATCTCGCGCTCGTCGCCGATGGGCGCCGCACTGCCGATCTGGATCTTGATCTGTTCGGCCGTCGGCTCGCCGATCAGCAGGTTGTAGTTCTTGCGCATGAACTGCACGATCGCCATGTCGAGCTCGTCACCGCCAGTGCGAATCGACGTGTCACTGACGATTCCGGACAGCGCGATGACGGCGATCTCCGTCGTGCCACCGCCGATGTCGATCACCATGTTGCCGGTGGGCGTCTCGACTGGCAGGCCGACACCGATGGCGGCCGCCATGGGCTCGGCGACCATGAATACCTCCTTCGCGCCAGCGCCGAGCGCGGAGTCGCGCACCGCGCGCTTCTCCACCTCGGTGATGCCGCTCGGAACGCAGACGATCACCCGCGGCTTCACCTTGAAGACGTGGTTGTCGATGATGAGCTTGAGGAAGTAGCGCAGCATCTTCTCGGTGACGTCGAAGTCGGCAATCACGCCGTCCTTCATCGGTCGCACCGCGATGACGCCTTCGGGGGTGCGTCCGAGCATGCGCTTCGCCTCGAGCCCGACGCCCTTGATCTGCCGGGTCTCGCGATCGATCGCGACGACCGAGGGCTCGTTCAGCACGATTCCCTCACCCTTGACGTAAACGAGGGTATTCGCCGTGCCGAGGTCGACACCGATCGCGTTCGCGGGGAAGAGACTACCCGCTTTGAAGAGAGGCCAGCGCATCAATCCGGGGTTGGGGCGCTCGCTCCGCGTGCGGGGAGCGAGCCGTGCTCGTACGAGGGGTGAAAACGCCGAAAGCTACCTTTGGCACGATGGGGCGGCAAGGCATCGCGACGCCGTGACCTGGGTTGCTTTCCGCATCGCTCGGTCTGACCGTCAGACGGTCGGACGGCTTGAGGGTCACAACGAAATTCGAAGGCACGCCAGACTCGTCGCGGTGTGCCTTCGCCCGGGCACTTCACCTCGGACCACCGCCCGTCGGACCATGCGACGGTTCGGCTGTCGACTCGCACCTCTCTCAGCCCACGAACTGCGATGCCTCGTGGTACTTCATCCCGAACGCGTCGGCCACGCCCGCGTACGTCACCTTGCCATCGGTGACGTTGAGCCCCTTGAGCAGAGCCGGATTGTCTTTCAGCGCCTGCTTCCAGCCCTTGTTCGCCAGCTGGAGCGCATAGGGGAGCGTGGCATTCGTCAGTGCGAGCGTCGAGGTGCGCGGCACGCCGCCCGGCATGTTCGCGACGCCGTAGTGGATCACGCCGTCCACCACGTAGGTGGGGTTCTCGTGCGTCGTCGCGTGAATCGTCTCCACGCAACCACCCTGGTCGATCGCGACGTCGACGATCACCGAACCGAGCTGCATCGTCTTGAGGTCCTCGCGGCGCACGAGCTTCGGCGCCTTCGCGCCCGGGATCAGCACGCCGCCCACCACCAGGTCCGCCGTCGCGATCTGCTCCAGCACATTGTGCCGATTGGAGAAGATCGTCTGCACGTTCGCGGGCATCACGTCGCTGAGATAACGCAACCGCTCGAGCGAGATGTCGAGGATCACGACCTTGGCGCCCATCCCGGCGGCCATCTTCGCGGCGTTGATGCCGACGATGCCGCCACCGAGGATCACGACCTTCGCCGGCGCCACGCCCGGAACGCCGCCCAGCAGCACGCCGCGCCCGCCGTACAGCTTCTCCAGATACTTGGCTCCCTCCTGCACCGCCATCCGGCCAGCCACCTCCGACATCGGCGTGAGCAGCGGAAGCTCGCGACTCGGCAACTCCA
>JBBQYZ010000622.1:0-2767 GCA_038208205.1 Gemmatimonadales bacterium
CCCGCGATCACCGTGGCATGGCCAACGCGCACCCCCGCGACGTCGGTGATGGCGTTGTTCGGGCCCGGCGCGAAGATGCCCGGCGCGACCCCGAGTGCCCGGGCGCGCATGCGCTGCGCGCCGGCAACGGGCGAGGCGAGCATGAACAGCATCGCGGCACGCGCGAGCAGGCGGACGAGTCGCATGCCCGAAGATGCTGCAGGCCGTGCCGCGGCGTCAGTGACCACATTCCGGCGGCTGCATCTCATGCGAGTCCGGCTTGACGTCTCCCGGCCCCGCACCGTAAGCTGTGCCATGGCCTTCGCCGCGCTCCGCTTCCCCTTCCCAGCGTATCGCTACGCCCGCGCATTCGCGGGCCGCCGGGACCGTACGCGCGACTGAGCCGACCGACTCGCACGCCGCCTACCGACCCTGCAGCCCGTGGAATTCCACGGGCTTTTTCGTTGCCCGTCCGCGTGTCGCCACACCCCGGAGCTCCATGATCATCATCACACGTTCCGACATCACCGACGACCAGCTCGATCACATTCGCGAGCGGGTGGAAGCCGCCGGCCTGCACACGCACCTCTCGCGCGGCGAACAGCGCACGATCATCGGCTGCATCGGCGACGAGCGCCGACTGGCGGAGCTGCCGCTGCGTTCGATGCCCGGGGTGGAGTCGGTGCTTCCGGTGCTCAAGCCGTACAAGCGCGCCTCCCGGGAGTTCAGCGTGGATCGCACGGTGGTGCGCGTCGGCGACCGGGCCACGGTGGGCGGACCGGCGCTCGCGCTGATCGCCGGACCCTGCTCGGTGGAGAACCGGGAGATGCTGCACGCGTCCGCCCTCGCGGTGCGCGCCGCGGGGGCGACGATCCTGCGCGGCGGCGCATTCAAGCCGCGCAGCTCACCCTACAGCTTCCAGGGTCTCGGCCGCGAGGCGCTTCGGCTGCTGGTCGAGGTGCGCGCCGCCACCGGGCTGCCGGTGGTCACCGAGGTGCTCGACACGCGCGACGTGGACCTGGTGGCCGAGCACGCCGACATGCTGCAGGTGGGCGCGCGCAACATGCAGAACTTCGCCCTCCTCGCCGAGCTGGGGCGCGTGCAGCGCCCGGTCCTCCTCAAGCGCGGGATGTCGGCGACGGTGAGCGAGCTGCTGATGGCCGCGGAGTACATCATCGCCCACGGCAACAGCGCGGTGGTGCTGTGCGAGCGGGGCATCCGCACCTTCGAGCGCGCGACGCGCAACACGCTCGACGTGTCGGCGGTGCCGGTGCTCAAGCGCGAATCGCACCTTCCCGTGATCGTCGATCCGAGTCACGCCGCCGGCGACGCCGGGCTCGTCGCCCCCCTCTCCTTCGCTGCGATCGCCGCCGGCGCCGACGGGCTGATCATCGAGGTGCACCCCGACCCGGAGAGTGCGCTCTCGGACGGCGACCAGTCGCTCACCCCCGGCGCGTTTGCCACGCTCATGCAGCAGCTCGCCGCCTTCGCGGCCGCCGCGGGGCGCGAGATGCCGGCGCCCCTCGGCCACGAATCCGCATTCCACGACACGGGAGGGCACGCGTGACGGGGCACGACGACGCGGCCGGCGGCGCACCCGACTCGCTGACGGAGTGCCGGACGGCGATCGAGCAGCTCGACCGGCAGCTGGTGTCGCTCCTCGCGCGACGAGTGGTGCTCGGTCGCTTAACGGCGCAGTTCAAGCGCGTCGCCGGCCTGCCGTTGCTCGACCCGGCGCGCGAGGCCGAGGTGATCCGGCGCGCGGTCGGCGCGGCGCGTGAGGACGGCCTCCCCACCGAGCCGGTCCGCGAGATCTTCTGGCACATCGTGGGGATGTCGCGCCGCGCGCAGGAGGACGCGACGTGATCCCCGACACGCGGGTCGCCGTGATCGGACTCGGCCTCATGGGCGGCTCGCTGGCGCGCGCGCTCGCCGCGCAAGGCGCGCGCGTACTCGGATACGACCGCGACCCCGAGCAAGTGAACGCGGCGCTGCGCGCCGGGGTCGTGCAAGAGGAGCTCGACGGTACGCTGCGTGGCGTCGAGAGCGCTGAGGTCGTGCTGCTCGCCCTGCCGGTCGATGCCACCGTGCGCGCGCTCGCGTCGCTCGAGTCGCATGCCGCGCGGGCACGGCTGGTGATGGATGTCGCCAGCACCAAGGCCACCATCGTGGCCGCGGCGCACGCGTCGGGGTTGGGATCGGTGTACGTGGGGGCGCATCCGCTCACGGGGAGCCATCGCTCCGGATGGGGCGCCTCCCGCGCGTCGCTGTTTGAGGATGCACGCGTGTTCCTCTGCCCCACGCCGAGCACGAGGCCGGAGACCCTGCGCCTGGCCGAGTCGTTCTGGCGCGCGCTGCGTGCGGGTACCGAGGTGCTCGCGCCGGCGCGGCACGACCGGGAGATGGCGTGGCGCAGCCACCTGCCGCACCTCCTGTCGAGCGCATTGGCGGTCACCCTGCGCGACGCCGGCGTGTGCCGCTCGGCGCTGGGACCCGGCGGGCGGGACATGACCCGCCTCGCCGGCGGGTCCCTCGCGATGTGGGGACCGATCGTGGACGACAACGCGGGTGAGATCGTCGGCGCGCTGCGCGCCTGCGAGGAGCGCCTGCGCTCGCTCCGCGAGGCACTCGAGCGACGCGACGGTGAGACGGCGCGACTGGGGGTCGAGTCCCGTCGTGGGCTCGTCGAGAAAGAGCAGCTCGGGGTCGCCGACGATCGCGCAGGCGAGGGCGAGCCGCTGGCGCTGTCCGCCCGACAGCTTTCCGACCCTGGCCCGCCGCTTCTCGC
>JBBQYZ010000623.1:0-2757 GCA_038208205.1 Gemmatimonadales bacterium
AAGCCCGCCAAGAGCGGAGGACAGTACACCTATCGCAGCTCGCTCAGCCACGAGGGCAACTTCGTCCACGCGAAGGTGGGCGTGCTCGAGATCGGCCCGGGCTTCGCCGACGACCTGGGATATTTCCGCCGCACAAACACGCGCAAGTACCTCCTCGACGTCGGCGTCCGGCCGCGTCCACGCTGGCTCGCCGGCACCGGCGTGCGGGAGATGCATCCGCACGTCACCTGGAACTACTACGAGAACCTGCACCGGGAGATGACCGCCAAGAATCTGCACAGCGGCTACACCTTCTTTCTCGACAACGGCGGATTCTTCGAGCTGTCGGCCAATCCGAACTTCCAGCGCATCCTCACGCCGTTCGCGATCAGCCCCGCCATCGCGCCGATCCCGGCCGGCAGCTATGCCTGGACGGACTATCAGTTGAAGGGAGGGACCGACGCGAGCCGTCCCGTCTCCGCCGCCTACACCTTCATCACCGGAGGGCTGTGGAGCGGCCGGCAGCGTACGCAGCAGGTCGTCGTGTCGGCGCGTCCCTCGGCGAAGCTCGGCGCCTCGCTCGGGGTGTCGCACACCGAAGCCACCCTGCGCACCCCGGACGCGAGCTTCGAGGCCCTGCTGTGGACGACGCGCGCCGCGTACTCGTTCACCACCAACATGTTCTTCGACGCGCTCGCGCAGTACGACCCACGCCAGCAGCAGTTCAACGCGAACCTGCGCTTCAACGTGATCCACCACCCGTTGAGCGACCTGTTCATCGTGCTGAACCAGCAGAAGATCACGGCGCCCGATGCCCCCGTCACCGGGTTGGGCGTGATCGTGAAGTTCACGCAGATGTTCTCGCTCTAGCGCGCCACCCGCGCGTCATCCTCACGATCGACCCAGGCTGTCCATAACGCGACCCGTCTCGCTGTTCGCCCTGCTTCTTCCGGGGCTGCTCGCCGCGCAGCCGCGCGTTGCCGCTCATGCGAGCCGCGGCTCTCGACGAAGGCGGCGAACGGTCAGGACGTGATCAACGACCGCAACGGGATCAACGCCCAGTACGCCTTCCTCCTCGGAAACCTCGAGGGGAGCGACATGGTGAGTCAGCCGGTTCGCGAGCGATTCGTCGAGCCGGGTCGGGAGGCACGGGCGCCGGTACAGGTAGCCCGGCCATCGCGTCAGCGCACTGCCGCGGCGATGGCGCGCACCACGAATGCCGCCAGCACGATCCCGCCGACCGCCAGCAGCGCGAGCCCGAGCACGCTCAGCACCACCAGCGTGCGGCTGGCCCGTGGTGCCATGGGATCCATCGTGCCCGGCGCTTCCGCCGTGCCCACCGCGCGCTCCAGCAACGCGAGGTTCCGCGTGTTGGACTTGAAGGCCACGTCGAAGAGGTCGCCGAGCACCGGGAGCGCGCCCACCGCGGCATCGATCGCAATGTTGGCGAGCATGCGCATGATCGTCGTGCGCGGCGCGCCGAGCTTCGACGCTACCAGGATGAGGTAGCCGCTCATCGCCGCGCCAGCGGCGTCGCCGAGCCCGGGGATGATCCCCAGGATCGGGTCGAGCCCGAAGCGGACGCCGGTGCCCGGCACCCGTGCGGCGCTGTCGAGCAGTCGTGTCAGTCGCCGCGCGCGGGCGAGCGGGTCCTGCGGTGCGGCACTCACCGGGTGCGCCGCCGGGCGGTGACGAGCACCGCGATCTCGTCAGGGCGCGGGTTGATGAAGTCGAGTCGCACGCGGCCGTCGAGGAGCGTGCTCACCGTGGCGGGGATCGCGCTGTTGGTGAGCATCCACCCTGCGGGCAGCACCACGGCGTTCGTCGGCCGGCCGAAGCTGCGGTCCCACACCAGCTCGTCGTCGACGAGTCGGTAGCGCGCGGTGTCGGTGTAGGTCTCGTACATCCGGATGCGTGTCGAGCCGCCGGCGGTCACGGCGGGAAAGCGGAACACCACCGCCTCCGTCGTCGGCGTCACGTCGCGCACGTCGCGCACGGCGCGGGTGATCGCTTCGCCCCGGAGCACGGACCACGCGAGCGAGTCGCCGCTGTCGAGGTTGCGGGCGCGCGGGTTGGAGACGGTGCTCCCGGCGCGCACGACGTTGACGTACGTGCCGACGCCGGCGCGCGACTCGGTGTAGTCGTGATACAGGTCGAACGCGCCGGTCTCCGGCTGCCGCAATTCGTACACGATCTCGCGGTTCTGGTGCGCACGCTCGTCCAGCCGCGCTGCAACGCTCGGCGAGCGAGCGGACGCCGCGGCTACGCGCGCCGCGGCTGCGGGCACCGCCCGGATCGTCACCGCCGCCTCCGACGGCGTCGCGTTCCAGAAGCTGATCCCTACCCGTCCATCGGGTTCCTGCAGCACCTGGGCGGGAAACGTCGATGCGGCGAGCTCGTAGCCGCGCGGCAGCACCACGGCGTTGCGCCGAATGCCGAGTGGACGGGTGAAGACGAGCGTGTCGCCGCGCGTGAAGTAGCTCGCGCGGTCCTCGTACGTCTTGAGGATCAGCACGCGCCCCTCGCCCCCACCCACGGGCACGGGCCGCGCGAGGCGCACCCGGATGTAGGTCTGCATGGAGTCGCTGCCGCCGCCGCCTCCGGCCCGTGCGACGTCGTTCCCCACCACGTCGAAGCCGAGCGGCTGGCCCGTGGCGCGATCGACGACGCTCTCGTCGGTGGCGACGCTCCCTTTCCGGATCGGATTGAAGTAGAAGGTCGCACCGGCAGTGGTGGCGGTGACCTCGTAGATGATGCGAAACGCGCCCGAGCCGGGCG
>JBBQYZ010000624.1:0-2757 GCA_038208205.1 Gemmatimonadales bacterium
GGCGATCTGGGTGAGCACGCCCTCGTGGCTGTGGTCGGGCGCCGCGTCGCTCGGTCCACCATCCGCGGTGGCCGGAACCGACACCCCATCGGGACCGACGTTGTGATACCCACCGGCCTGCAGCCCGTTGGCATCGCTGCGTGGTAAGAAGCCGAGCATGTGATCGAAGGAGCGGTTCTCGAGCATGAGCACAATGACGTGTTCGACCCGTGGTTCCGTGGACGCCTTCACCTCGAGTGCGGATAGGTCGAGGCCGTCGCAGCAGAGCAGCTCATACCGAGAGACTCATCGGCCCGCGCCAGCACAAGCATGTGCGCTCGCCCGCAGTGGCGCGAGGGGAGTCACGCGAGTCGACGCGAGTGGCTCGACCTGCAAACGCGCGTGGTCGCTCGCGAGGATCAACCCTGGCGGCTGACGATCTTCCCGAGCGTCTTTGAAACAATCACCGTTTTTGGGCCCATCGCCCGGGCGCTCGCATCAGCCCTGTTCCCCTTCGGCTCGATCAGCCGCACTTCGGTGTCGCGCTTGGCCGCGATCGAAGTGGCGCTGCGCGAAGAATCGGCGCCCGGACCGGGTTTCGGCTTGGGCCGGATGGAATCAAGTGGAGGAACGACTGCATCGGGCGTGGCTTGCCGTTGGCCGTCGCGCACGACCGGCTTGGTGATCACATAACCGGGGGATTCGCGCCGCACCACGTCATCAACGGTCTCGCGAGACTTCTTCGCCATCTTGCTCATCCTACCCCTTACCATCCCAATCCCAGACACGTGTACTCGGCGTGGATCTTTACGTCAATCGCGGCCATGAAGGCGTCTGACTGGCCATGGGGAATATTGGCCGCAAAGTCAGCCTTTGCCGCAAACAACGCCTCCGCCGGTGAGCTTCCCGGCGTGTAATGCCGGAAGAACGCGTGGTGCATAGCTCCGCCGTGGTAGGTACCCGGTGGGTCGGGCGAGTAGTGCGCGCCGGTCACGCCGATGAAGGCCGTCGCGCCGGAGCGAAGGACGCGAAGCGCGAGCGACTGATCGGGAGTTCGTGATCCAAGGGGATCGTCATCGGGGGTCTGGCTGGCCGGACGCGCGGTAATCAGCGCGCCCCAACAACAGCCGGTGAAGACAACGGGTCCGGTCTCCGCCGGCACGTTCTTCATCGCCACGGCGGGCCAATCGCCAGGCGAGCCGTTTCCCGACTGTCCGCAAAAGACCGTGCCGTCGAGATCCGCGCCGTGCAGCATCAGATACACGATGTCGCCATCGATCAGGTGCGGCGGCACATCGACTGTTGCCGGAGCGGACTGCAACATGTCGCCCCGGCCCGGCACGTTGCGGAAGACATCGTCCGCAAACGCCCGCTCACGGTTGCGAATGCCAGTGCGTCGAGCGGAGAGCGGACGACGGGTGGCTTGGAGCTGGGCAAACACGAGCTCCGGCGTCCGGCCATCGGGCATGCGCGTGATCGGCAGCTCGGCGCGACCATCGTCGTTGGTGTCGGCGGAGAAGTCATCGCTCCAGACGAGGAACGAGTCGTTGTCTTCGTCGGCTCGGACGAGATCCTTCAGGTCCGGCGGGAGGCAGTAGAGCCGCTGCGAGGGGACGACGCTGTAGCCGCCGAGCAAGATGATGCCGCGCACATTTCCCGCGCGCGCGAGCTGATCGCGCACCGCGGCGAGCGCAGTGCGGTACGGCACGCCACGCGGGAGCTGGTCGTACAGAAGCACCCCTTTGTTGCGCAGTGAGTCGAGCACGAGCGCGGTTTCAGCAACGCCGATCCGGTCGGCCAAGGCGTCACGACTGGTGACGAATAGCAGCCGCGGCAAGGCACGTCCGCCGAACAGGTCGAGCTTCGGAAGCGGCCCGCTGGCATCTGCTGGTCGACCGGCCCCGCTCAGGATCGTTTCAGCCGCGGTCGCGCCGACGGTGATCGTCACCGGCACTCCATAGGGCGCACGGGTCACGATGTCAGCGGTGTTGCCAGTCACGGCTGGCGGCAAAGATGGCACGAGTGCCGAAGGCCCCGCGTCCGGCTGCGGGGGCGTTGCATCGTTCAGCTTGCCCCGCGCTTTCGTCACCGTGACTTTGGCGGCGCCGAGAGTGAACTTGGCGTGACCATTCAAGTCGCTCCGGGCCCACGTGACGCTCGGCAAGGCGCGGGGCGACGGTCGGTTTCACTGGAACCGCCTCGACGCGCTCGTACATGTTGAGCACCCGACCGTCGGTGAGCCGATACACGCGGCTCGCTCCTGGACCGGAGACCGTCGCGTTCAGCACGCAGCTGATCTCGTTGGCGGTCGGCTCCCAAAGCATCCGGCCGGCGAAGTCAATCTCCGACTGCGGGCGCCCGTCGGAACACCGCGCGATCGGCTCCGTGCGCTGCTCCTGCGTGGCCACCTGGGGGACTCCCGACACGCCGGCTCGGATTTGGGCAATCGCGGTTCCGACGGCGAGCGCGAGCACGAGAACCAGCGCCCCGAGGCCGGCGCGCTTCACGCCGCGGCCGAGCACGGTGGGCCATCCCGGTGGCTCCGGAATCCAACGCTCCGGCGGCAGGACGGGAAGTTGATCGAGATCCCGCCGAATGATCCGCTCGATGGTGTCAGGCACGGCTGGCTCCCTTCCGCATGCGGGTGAGCGCTTGAGCGATCGTCGCGCTCACGGTGCCCGGTTGCACACCGAACACGGTCGCGGTCTCCGCGTGGGTCAGACCCAGGTAGTAGTGCGCGACCACGAGCGCGCGCTGTCGTTCGGTGAGCAGGGCCAA
>JBBQYZ010000625.1:0-2752 GCA_038208205.1 Gemmatimonadales bacterium
GGCGTGGGGGGTTACATTGGCGCGGTGTCTGCTGGGCCACCCAGTCACGTTTCGCATCTCGTCATGGACCTCACGTTCATCATTCTGTTCGCGATCGCCTCGCTCGTGGCGATTCTTGCCCGGCGTGCCCACGTACCATACACGGTCGCGCTCGTCGTTGTCGGTCTGCTGATCGGCGCGCTGCATGTCGTCGAGGCGCCCCGACTCACGAAGGAACTGCTCTTCACCGTCTTCCTGCCGGGCCTGGTCTTCGAGGCTGCGTATAATACGCATGCGAGCGAGCTACGCGCGTCGTGGCGCACGATCGCGACGCTCGCGATCCCGGGCGTGGTGATCGCCATCGGGCTGACGTCCGCACTCGTCGTCATGCTGACCTCACTCTTCGGACTCGGATTGACTGGATTCACCTGGCGCGACGCGCTGGTCTTCGCCGCCTTGGTTGCCGCAACCGATCCGATCGCCGTCGTGAGCCTGTTTCGCGAGATGGGGGTGCCGGCACGGCTCACCACGATGATCGAGGCGGAGAGCCTGTTCAACGACGGGACGTCGATCGTCGTGCTGTCGCTGGTCCTCGCTTTTGTCGCGGGATCGACGACGAGCATCCCTGCACTCGCTGGCCGATTCGCCGTTGTCATCGGTGGTGGCGCGGCCATCGGCCTGCTCATCGGCGCGGGTCTGGCCCGACTGGCCCAGGAGCTCGATGATCCGATGGTCGAGATCACGCTGACGACGATCGCCGCGTACGGTTCATTCGTCGCGGCCGAGCGGCTCCACCTCTCTGGCGTGATCGCGACGGTGACGGCCGGGCTGGTGCTCGGCACCTACGGCCGCGAGGTGGCGATGTCGGAAGCCACGAGAATCAGCGTGGACGTGTTCTGGGAATACGTTGCGTTCGCCCTCAACTCGGTGGTCTTTCTGCTGATCGGATTCGCAGTGCAGTTGAGCAACCTCGTCGCCGTCGCCGTACCGATCGCCGTGGCGTTCCTGGCACTCGTCGTCTCGCGCTTGGCCGTCGTCTCCGCAGTGACGGCGGGATTCCGCCGAACTTCCGAGCAGGTCTCGCCGGCATGGGCGATGATTCTGACCTGGGGTGGACTGCGAGGCGCGCTCTCGATGGTGCTCGCGCTGGCGCTGCCGCTCGATTTTCCGCGGCGCGAGCTGCTGATCGACCTGACGGTCGGCGTGGTGCTGGTCTCGCTGCTTCTGCAGGGTCTGACGATGAAGACGGTCGTGCGGCGCCTCGCCGGCCCTGTCGGCCCGGCTTCGGTGCCGGGGCTGCGCACGGCGGAGAGGACGTAGCGCCGCTGGCGCGCGGCGGGCCGTCCCCCCGGGCGGCATGTTCAGCGACATCCGGCTCACCGATGTGTCCGGACGACGCATCGCGAGGAGGGTGAGGTTGAATAATGAGACAAGCAGCAGTGCCGACACATTCTCGAACACGATCGCGCCGAGCGAACCGTTACGACGGACCGTCGATTGCGGGGGTCACCCCCTCAACGGTATCCTTCGTCGCGGCGGGCGACGTCCGGAGAGTGTCGCTGGCGTCTCGGCCCTTGCCCCTGTGTCCGCGATTCGCCCGCCTCCCGGAGGACCGCATGTCCGAACAACTCTTGTCAACGCCCGACGTGGTGACGAGGCAGGCACTGGACCTGGCAGCGGCGGCCTACTGCTGCCGGTTCGGCGAACCGGAGCTCGAGGCGCGGCGTCGTGGTTGCGTCCGGGCCATGCAGCGGTCGTCGAGTGCATTCGCCCTGGTGCTGGAGCAGTTCACCGCGCGAGCCGCTCCGCACCTGCGGGGAGAGCACCCCACGGTAGACATGCGCGTGGAGGTGGACGCGATCGCGCGCGCATTCGCCGACTGGTCGTTCGCCGTGAACGCCGCCGCGGACGCGGGCCGGGACGACCGACGCGCGACGGCCAACGGGGAGGAGCGGCCGGCGGCGGCGGGCTAGCTGTCAAGACGGGAGGGGTTGTTCCGGGCGGGCAGGCGACTGAAGGGCGCGGGCACGAAACAGGCAGTCGCCTCGCGGCCCACCGGCGGCCACGGGCAACCAGCACGCGACCGCCTCTGGCACGAAGGCGTCGCAGCCCCTATATTGCGGGGGAGACCCCGCATCGGACCTCGAGGGCGTCCCGCTGACTTCCCGGCGCCTGACATTCAGCGCGCGTGCGTTGGTCTCGTGATCGGAGGGCGCCATGAATCCAGTGGATGAAGCGTCGTGGGTCGGGGTGGAGATTCCGGCAACGCTGGCGCTGGCGTTGCGCGCGCGGCGTCAGGGCGGGGCGGAGTGTGGCGCGGAAGGCGCGCTTCGCGATGCGTGTCAGGCCCTGGGAGCTCGCGCCGTCGCGCGGGAGCGGGGACCGGAACACGTCCTGGAAGTGTTCCGCACGGCCTGGGATCTGCACGTCCAGTGGGAGCACGGCGACGATCCGCGAAGCCTGCTCTATTACGGATCGCTCTCGCGATGCCTCGATGAGTACGAGGCGTGCGCCGTCGAGGCGACGACGTCGGCATCAATCACTGAGCCGCCGCGCTGGGCGTCCACGCTGCACACGAGAGAGAGCTCGCATGACTAGTCAACCAGGGGCCCCGGTGGTAGCGATCGAGGAAGACGACCTGCACGTCGTCGCGCAGGCGATCACGCTGCGGTGTTCGCTGCCGGCGGCGGAGGCCGTGCGCGCCGCACGCCTGCGCGCCCTCGCGGAGGTCGCGGCGCATCTCGGACGCACGCTCTCCACGTATGCGCGCCAC
>JBBQYZ010000626.1:0-2742 GCA_038208205.1 Gemmatimonadales bacterium
CGTCGGCCTGATCGGCTGCGGCAACATCGGCATGCACGTGATCGGCCGGCTGCGCGAGCAGGGCGCGGCGATGCTCGCCGTCGAGCCCAACGAAACGCGCCGCGACGAGCTGGCAACAATGGGCATTCCCACCTTCGCCCCCGATCAGAAGACGGAGTTCCTTCGACGACCGATGGACGCCCTGGTGGTCAATGCGGCGGGCGGCTCACTGGACGAGCGCACCATTGCCCTCGTCGCGGTCAACGAGCGTCTCCGGGTCGTGTGCGGGTCGGAAAATCTGGTCATGGCCGACCACGCGGCCGGGAGCGAGGCGCTGCGGCGTGCGCGGAAGGCGTACGCGCCCACGGAGCTCGGCGGCATGATGGGCTACCTGACCGCGGTCGAGGAATACCTGGCGCACGAGGCGAAGGTAGCGTTCGATGTGCGCACACTCTTCGCCGCGGCGCGCCGGCTCGAGACGGCGGCGTACGACGCCACCCGCTACGCGCGCGAGCGCGATTTCGCGGTGAGCTTCGAGGATGCGATGCGCGCGGTCTGCGCCTGACGGCGCTGGCCGCCACGACCGGACGGATCACGGGGCGCGTCAGCGCGACTTGAACTTCGCGATCGCTCCGCGCGTGAACTCGGACAGCACGAGCCGTCCGCTCATGCGTGCGCGCTCGGTGAGGAGCGCGTCCCAGTGCTCGGTTCCGTCCCAGAACACCCGCTTCATCGCCTCCATGGCCTCGGGGTTCGACGACGCGAGAGTGCCGGCCAGCCCGTTCAACTCGCCGTCCATCTGGGCAACGTCGTCGAACACCCGCGCGTAGAGCCCGTGGCGCTCCCCCCAGTCGGCGTCACGCCAGTCGGCGTCCACGGCCATCGCGCCGTACGGCCCTCGCCCGATTCGCCGCTCGATGACCGGCCCCACGACGAACGGCCCGATGCCGACCGCGAGCTCGCTCAGCTTGGCCGAGGCTGCGCGCACCGCGAAGGTGTAGTCGCCGGCGGCGGCGATCCCCACGCCGCCGCCGGCGACGCGGCCTTGCACGCGGACGAGCACGAACTTGGGAACGCGGATCATCGCCAGGATCACCAGCGCGAACCCGCTGAAGAATTCCTCTCCCTGCTCCTTGTCGGCGATGGAGATCAGCTCGTCGAACGATGCGCCGGCGCAGAAGGGGCCGGAGCCCTCGCTGCGCAGCACGATGACTCGTGCCGCCGCGTCCCTGCCCACCCAGCTCACCGCCTCGGCGAGACGTCGGAGCAGGGCGCCGGGAAGGGAGTTTCCTTTGGGATGGCCGAATCGAATGGTGCCGATCCCGTCGGCGATCGTGATGGTGACGTCGCCTCCGGCGACGGCCGTGCCCTGGGTGTCAGGTCGTGTGAGCATGCGGAGAAGATAAGGGCTCGTAGAACAGCGGGCCGGAAGGGTGGGTCGGAGCGGACCTGGCGACCTTCGGAGCTTCTCACCTGCGCCCAGGCCAACTCCCCGTCTGTGGTGTAGATTTACATGGCCTTTCACCGCCCGACGTCCCGATGCCGAGCCCGTTCGTGGGCCAGCTGGAGCAGACCGAGATGACGCAGACTACCACTCGTCCCATGCCCGCCGACGACCCGGCGAAGGTCGCGGCGTTCGAAGCCCGCATCGCCGCCGGCGAGAGCATCGAGCCCAAGGACTGGATGCCCGAGAAGTACCGCCGGCAGCTCGTGCGCATGATGTCGCAGCACGCGCACTCCGAGATCGTCGGCATGCTCCCGGAGGGGAACTGGATCACCCGCGCGCCGAGCCTGCGCCGCAAGATCTCCCTGATCGCGAAGGTGCAGGACGAGGCGGGACACGGGCTCTACATCTATTGCGGCACCGAGACCCTCGGCGTCGATCGCGCGGAGCTCTTCCAGCAACTCCTCGACGGGACGGCCAAGTACTCGAGCATCTTCAACTATCCCACGCTTTCGTGGGCCGACATCGGCGTGATCGGCTGGTTCGTCGACGGGGCGGCGATCGTCAATCAAACCATTCTCGCCAAGGCGTCATACGGACCGTACGCGCGAGCGATGATCCGCGTCTGCAAGGAAGAGAACTTCCACAAGCGGCAGGGCTATGAGATCGTCGCCACGCTTGCCAGCGGGACACCCGAGCAGAAAGCCATGGTGCAGGACGCCGTCGACCGCTGGTGGTGGCCGTCGCTGATGATGTTCGGGCCGAGCGACACCAACTCGCCAAACACGGCGGAGCTCATTCGCTGGAAGGTGAAGCGGAAGACGAACGACGAGCTGCGTCAGCGCTTCGTGAACCTCACGGTGCCACAGGCCATGGCCGTGAACCTGACGTTGCCGGACGCCGAGATGAAGTACGACGCCGGGACGGAGAACTGGGAGTTCGGTGCGATCGACTGGGACGAATTCCACCAGGTGGTTCGCGGCAACGGCCCGTGCAACCGGGAGCGTCTCGAGGCGCGTCGGAGCGCACACGACGAGGGTGCATGGGTGCGGGAGGCGGCCACCGCGTACGCCGTGAAGCAGCGCGCTCGCCAGGCGTCCGAGGCGGCGTAGCGGCGTGGCGAGCACGGTCGGCAATCAGCAGGCGGGGCATGGCTCACCGACGGCCTTCACGGGCGACCAGGCCGCCACGCTCGCGGCCGACCAGTGGCCGGTCTGGGAAGTGTTCACGCAGAGCGCGCAGGGGGCGCCGCACGAGCACGCCGGCTCGCTCCACGCAACCGACGCGGAGCAAGCGCTCCAGAACGCGCGCGACGTCTA
>JBBQYZ010000627.1:0-2734 GCA_038208205.1 Gemmatimonadales bacterium
GCGCCCTGTTCGTGCGCTCCGGCTGCTCATCGTGTGGCAGATCGCCCGCGTTCGGGATCAGCGCCCATTGCGCATCGGGCTTCAGCACGCGGAAGCCGTGCGCATGCTCCACCGGGTTCTGGCGAGCCCCTTCCCCCCACACGATGAGCGTCGGCTGGCGCACGCGGCGAAACGCGCTGCGCACGTCGAGGTTGAGACGACCTCCCGCGACGGCGCCGACGGCGTGCCGCGCACCGGGCTGTCGGGCGTTGCGCACGTACGCATCGACCAGCTGGTCGGTCACGAGGCGTTTGTTGACGTAGCTGTCCTCCAGGACCTGACGTATGCTGGCCGGCGAGGTGAGCCCGTTGTAGATCGTGGTGCCGATCACCGGTGCGTCGAGCAGGAGGTGGGTCGTGGTCTGGAGGCGCGACGACTTGTCGCGCAGCTGCACGACCCCAGTGGGTGCGATCAGCACGAGTGCCGCGACGTGGCGCGGATCACGCGCTGCCAGGGCCACGAGGTTCGCCGCCGAGAGCGAGCTCGCCACGACGGCACACGGGCCGCGCCCGAGCCGCGTGATCACGTCGGCCAGGAGCGCCTGGTACAGCGCCGGTGAGTAGCGCAGGTTCGGCCGCGCCGAGCGGCCGAAGCCGAGCAGGTCGAGCGCGAACACCGTGTAGCGCTCGGCCAGGGAGTCCACCGTGTAGCGCCACTCGTAGGATGACGCGCCCGCGGAGAGGCCGTGCACGAGGAGCACGGGCGAGCCCGCTCCGTGCCGAGTATACGCCACGCGGTGACCGCGCCACAGGAGCTCGTCGCTCGTGCCGCCGAGGCGGTTCTCCACGACCGCCACCTCGCGCGCGGCTGCCACGTTGTACAGCGCCGCCGCGCCGATCGCCGCCCCGCCTGCCGCTGCCGCCTTCCGCCATCGCATTGCGTTCCCCTCCCCTCTCGCTAACGTCCGCGCATGTTGCTCGCCGCGCGCAAGCGCGCACCGCTCGATCGGTTGTACGCGGCGTATGGACGCCGGCTCCTCCGTCGTGCGTTCGCCCAACTTCGCATCGGCGGCGCCGCATTTCCGTGCGGTGACGCACCGACGATCGCGTTTCTCAATCATAGCGCATGGTGGGATCCCATCGTCGCGCTCTTCCTGTCGCACGACCTGTTCCGGCGCGATGGCGTGGGACTGATGCAGGGCGCGCAGCTTCTCCGGTATCCGTTCTTCCGGCGAGTGGGCTGCTTCGGCGCGACGACGACCTCGCTCGACGACGCGCGACGCGTGAGCGCGCATGCCGCCGAGCTGGTGCGCGCGAGAGCGCGCCGAACCCTGTGGCTCTTCCCGCAGGGTGAACTGCTGCCGGCTGGTGCACCGCTGCGGTTCCGGTCGGGAACGGTGCGGATCGCCCGCGCGATACCGGAGGCGCAGCTCGTCCCGATCGCGCTGCGCTACACCTTCCGCGATTCGCAGCGGCCGGAGCTGACGGTGCGGGTCGGCGCAGCGTTTCATCTATCGGCCACGGGTGGCGCGGCCGAATTGACGCGCGACCTCGAGCAGCGGCTGGGGAGTGAGCTCGAGCGCCTGGACGCCGACCTCGCACGATCAGCGCTGTCCGACTATGAGAGCGTCCTCCGGGGCACGCGCTCCGTGAGCGACCTGTACGACCAGGCCTCCGGTGCGGTGCGCCGCAGTGCGTGGTCGCCGGATCGAGGGATACGAAACAGGGGGTGAACGACTTGCGCCGCCTACCCCCTGCGTCGTGGCTCTGGAGCACCCCTACCCCTCGGCCCCACCCCCCCACGGGTGGATGGCACCGCTGGACCGCGCGCACGTCGCCACCCCTCGCATCATCACTCCATCATCGACGGCGTCCAGCGCCAGCGGGCCAAATTCAGCGCAGTCGTACGCTCTACTGCACCGCCATCTGCTTCGACACCCGAGGCGTCATCGCGGTCGGCACTCCCGCCGTCGCCGCCAGCTCGGCGATGCGCTCCAGCGCGACCGGCTTCTCGAGAAAATGCGTCGCGCCGAGCCGAAGCGACGCGTGACGATTGTCATCGTCGGGATAGGCCGTGAGCGCGATGATCGAGGCGTCAGGCGAGAGCACCCCTGCGGCTGCCATCACCTGCAACCCCCCGTCGCGGCGACCGCCCAGGCGGATGTCCGTGACGATGAGGTCGAAGGCGCGACGGGCCAGCACGACTTTCGCCGCCTCCAACGTCGCGGCCGACTCCGTATGCGTCCCTTCCACGTCGAACAGCTCGACCAATACGTCCCGAATGCACTGCTCGTCTTCCACGATCAATACACTGGGCGACTGGGGCGAGGTCATGCCTCGGTTAAGGCGAGATGCAGGCCATGGAATCGACGACGACGTAAGATCTGCCGCCACATTCGATTACGGGATTCAATCAGCGAAACGCGTCGCGCAGAGTGTACGGATGTCGGTCGACAATCGGAGAGCTCTGTCCGATTATCGGGCGCCTGCCGCCGGCTCCATCCGCTTCAGCTTCTCGAGCAGCGTCGAGCGCGCGATGCCGAGCAGGTGGGCGGCGCGGACCTTGTTGCCCTGGGTCGCCTGCAGTGCTGCCGTGATCGCCCGTGCCTCCGCCTCCGCGAGCGTGACCGGGCCGCTCGACGCCGACGAGCGCAGCTGTGGCAGCGACAGGTGCCGAGGCTCGATCGGCGCGCCTTCGGCGAGGAGGGCGGCCCGCCACAGCGTGTTCTTCAGCTCGCGCACGTTGCCCGGCCAGT
>JBBQYZ010000628.1:0-2730 GCA_038208205.1 Gemmatimonadales bacterium
CGGATGTTTGGCGGCAGCGCGGAGCCATTCCAATGTTTGATCCGACTCAGGCATCTGCGATCTTCCCAATCGATTCAGTTCGGTTCGCACGTGGGCGATGGGACATGTCCTTCTCCTCAGACAGCAGGACTGCGAGGCGACGCCGCGCCGCATGCAGCGTCGAGCCCACAGTTCCTTCGGCGATGCCCATGGCCCCAGCGATCGCTTCAGTGGTCAGATCGGCCACGTATCGAAGAGCCAGCGCGGTGCGTTCCCGATCCGGGAGGTGGCGAAGCGCGTCCCACATCTCGGGCGACCAGTCACCCGGCGGCGCGAGATGCTCGTGGTCGAGGCGATCGGCCCTGGCCCGCCGCAACAGCAGTCGCTCCTCGAGCGCTACCCGGCGGTGGTGGCGACGGAGGACGTTGAGCGCAGTCCGGTACGTCCAACCCCCTGGCGAGGTCATCACACCGACCCGGTCCCAACGCTCGTAGGCACGGACGCACGCTTCGTCGGCCACCTCACTAGCCAACGGAAGGTCGCCTGCGATCACCACCAGGCTCGCGACCAAACGCGGGTGCTCCCGCTCATACCACGGCCCGAACGAGTCGACGCCCATCAACAGATCAAGTCACGGCACGGACAAGATCTTCAGTGGCGATCGCCCGTTTAACGACGCGTGCTCAACCTCGTTTGGAGTGACGGCAAGCAATCTAGAGGTTGCACTTCTCCACACGGCTCGGCGATCGCGAAGGCAGCTCAGCCGGCGGCAGGTGGCAGTCCCCGGGAGTAGCGCGCGATTCAGGTGCAGTGGTCGCACCATCGTGAGTTCGTCCGGTTCGTCTCCGGGCTCGTCGTCCTGGACGAAACCTGTCCGCCGGTAGAGACGGATGGCACGCTAAAGCCCGCGCAAACAACCCGCGATGGAACAACCGTCACCCTCGGACCTCGATCAGCCGTCCCGACAGCCTGTCACCAGACTCAGACCCGGCATCGAGTTCAACAGCCAACGCCGATATCCCGCACCCGTTACGCCCGTCGAGCGCGACGACGAGGGGACGATCCGGGCGCTCCCGGTGTCGGCCTCCTCAACGCCTCGTTGTCGTCGCCGGACACCGCCGCCGGGCCTCCCCGTCCCGCCGAACGAGACCGAGCCGGCGGTCTGGGGCAGCGCTCGCTGCCGTCGCCGGCGCCGGGTTCGTAGGGTGATGCTGTGCCCGAAGTGCGACCTCCCTGGACCGTCGAGCAGCGGCAGCGCGTCGATGAGCTCATCGACGAGTACCGAGTCATGTTGCACGACGCACTGAATGGTCTGACTGAGGAGGAGGCACGCCGCAGCCTTGTGCCCTCGAAGACGACATTGCTCGGCCTCGTCAAGCACGCAACGTTCGTCGAGGGAGTCTGGTTCGACCAGGCGGTCACGGGCCGGTCATACGCAGAAATCGGTATTGCAAGGACCGTCGACGGCTCGTTCACACTGCACGAGAACGACACGATCGCCACTGTGAGGGCTGCGTATGGGGACCAGCGGGAGACGTCGCGCCGAAACCTGTCCGGTCTGCGGAGTGACGACAGCGTGCGGGGGCGAGGAGATCGTCCCGTCTGGGCGCTGCAGTTGCAGGTTCTGCGCGAGCTCGCGCAACACGCCGGGCACGCCGACATCCTTCGTGAGCAGATCCTCGCCAGCCGTTCGCCAACGACGTCGCATACCGGCCTCCAGTCCTAACTGAAGGCTCTCCCTATCGCTCACCGAACGCCGACAGCTGTCCCCGATGTCGGTCCGCCGAGCGTCGCCCACCCGGCAGCGTTAGGTGACGCGTGCCTCGGCTGCGCGATGCAGGATCGCTGCGACCGTCTCCGCCGGGGTCATTTGTGAGGTGTCCAGCCATAGACCGAGCCGTGGTGTCGTAACGAGGTCGGCGTCGTTGCGGGTGGGCGTATAGCCGCCTCGGTACGCCACCTTCCCTGTCTGCCCTCGGCGCTCCCGATCGCGAGACTCGAGGACGGTGACCGAAGGCCGGAGAACCACGAGATGTAATGGACGTGAGCGGATGTTGTGGAGCCAGCTCGTGACGTCGTCGCCATAGATATTGTCCTGAACCACAGCGGCGAAGCCGGCGGAGGCGTACTCGTCGGCCACTTGTGCAGAGAGGCGGTAGCGGAGCTCGAGGAGTCGCCGTGCCTCGTGTTGGTCAGGATCGTCGAAATGGGTACAGCCGCGAACGGCCCACCGATAGAACTGACCGCCTCGGATGTGAGCCGCCCGGTCGAACCGCGCCGCCAGAGCCTCCGCAACCGTGGACTTCCCAGACGCCTGCGCGCCCTTGACGAGCCAAACAGCCGGATACATGTAAGCGAGCATGGCCGCCCACGGCGCTCCGCCGCTCCTGAGTTGTCCAGCTGACCAGCTATTTGGGGCAGCACTTCGAGGGTGACCGAGGCCAGGATGTGGCTGTGGCTCTCGCTCGCGTGTCCGAACCTGACGTCGCCGCGTTCTTGTCCGCTTATCACGGAGAGCCGGTGCACGGCCTGGAGCTGCTTCGCGGTGGTTTCTGGTCCGCCGCCTACGGCTACTCGATGGCGGGCCGAGAGCTCGTGGTCCGCTTCGGGCAGCTACGCGAGGGCTTCGAGATGGACCGCGTCGCGATGGCCTTCAACGGTCCCGACTTGCCAGTCCCGGACGTGGTGGAGGTCGGCGACGCGTTCGACGTTGCCTTTGCGATCTCCGTCCGTCGCCCCGGCCGCTTCCTC
>JBBQYZ010000629.1:0-2723 GCA_038208205.1 Gemmatimonadales bacterium
TCCCTGCAGTTCGTTCGCGAGCGGTCGAGAGCTTCAGCTACGGCATGGCGGGATACAAACACTCGGGCAGACCGCTGCTGTACTTCGCCTATTGGAAAGACCACCTGGCGCTCTACGGGAACTTCGACGCGCTCGCGAACGAACTGCAGGGATACGACAAGGGCAAAGGCACGATCCGGTTCCCCGCGCACAAGCCGCCGTCGGATCAGCTCGTGGAGAAGATCGTGAAGGCGCGGATCGCGGATATCTCCAGAGCGGGCTGAACGCGCGCGGCCCGTCGTCCGCTACGCACGGCGGGGACCGCGCCAGCGTGACCGCCGATCGCGGTCCGCGCTAGCTGGCCGCGAGGGACGGGACGCGGATCCCGGTCTCGAGCAGCCTCGCGAACTCCTCGGGCGGGACCGGCCGGCTGTAGAAGAAGCCCTGCGCCTCGTCACACTCGTGGGCTTCGAGGAAGGCGACCTGCTCTGGCGTCTCCACGCCCTCGGCGATCACGCGCAGCCGGAGGCTGCGGGCCATGCTGATCACGGCCGTCACGATGCTCGAATCCTCGCCGCCGGCGGCGATCTGCCGCACGAAGGACTGGTCGATCTTGAGCGCATCGATGGGGAACTTCCGCAGGTAGCTGAGGCTCGAGTAGCCGGTGCCGAAGTCGTCGACAGCGACCTGGATGCCCCTCTCGCGAACGGTCTGAAGGATGGACGCCGCGGATTCGGCGTTCTTCATGAGGGCGCTCTCGGTGAGCTCGAGCTCGAGCGATCTCGGGTCGAGCCCGGTCTCCCGGAGGATGTCGGACAGGCCAGCCACAAAATTGTCGTGGCGCAGTTCCATGGCCGAGACGTTCACCGCAACAGTGGCCGCGGGCAGACCGGCGTCGACCCAGGCCTGGGCCTGCGCGCACGCCCCGCGAAGCACCCAGTTGCCGATCGGGAGGATGAGGCCGCAGTCCTCCGCGACGGGAATGAACTGCGCGGGAGAGATGAGCCCCCGGGTCGGATGCGTCCACCGCAGCAGCGCTTCAGCGCCGACGATGGCGCCGGTGCGAAGGTCGATCTTGGGCTGGTAGGCCAGGACGAGTTCCTGCCGCTCGAGGGCACGTCGCAGGCTCTCCTCGATCGACTGCCGTTCGACGGCGCGGACATTCATGGCCGGTTTGAAGAAGCGGAACGCCTGACGCCCGTTCTCCTTTGCCTGGTACATCGCCGTATCCGCGTTCTTGATTAGCGTCTCCGCGTCCCGGCCGTCGTCGGGGAACACGCTGACGCCGATGCTCGTCGTGATGTGGAGGTCGTGGCCATCGATCGAGTGCGCCTCGGCCACCACATCGAGCATGCGTCCGGCGACCACCGCGGCATCCTCCTGCCGATCGACGGCGGCGAGCAGCACGACGAACTCGTCGCCTCCCTGCCGGCTGACGGTGTCGGCCTCGCGCACGCATCCGGCCAGCCGTCGTCCGACGGATTGGAGCAACTTGTCGCCCGTAGGATGCCCAAGCGAGTCGTTCACATGCTTGAAGCCGTCGAGGTCGAGGAACAGGACCGCGGCCTGACTCGTGTATCGGCCCGCGAGCGCGATCGCATGTCCGATCCGGTCGTTCAGCAGCATGCGGTTGGGCAGACCGGTGAGGAAGTCGTGCTCCGCCGAGTGCGTCATCTGCTGCGCCATCACGCGGGTCGCGCTCACGTCGCGAAAGACCATGACGGCTCCCGTCGCGTGGCCCTCGCGATCGTGGATGGGCGAGACCGCATCGTCGATGGGCGTCTCCGATCCTTCGCGCCCGATGAGGAGGCAGTTCGGCGGGAGATGCATGGTTCGGTCCTGGCCCAGCGCGAGCTCCATGGGGTTCGGGATGGCCGCGCGGGTCGTCGCGTCCACCGCGGTGAAGACCTCGCCCATCGGCCGGCCCTCCGCCTCCGCCCCAGACCAGCCGGTCAGGCTCTCGGCGACGGAGTTCAGGAACGTGACGTTGCCGTCGATGTCGGCGGAGATCACGCCATCGCCGATGGACCGAAGCGTGACCAGCGCGAGCTCCTTTTCCACGAACAGGGCGTCTTCCATGCCCTTGCGCTCGACGGCGTACCGCAACGCTCGCAGAAGGCCGCGCGTCTCGATCTGTCCCTTGACGAGGTAGTCCTGCGCGCCCTCTTGGAGCGCCTGGAGCGCCAGCGACTCGTCGTCGAAACCCGTCAGCACGACGAGCGGCACGCGAGGCGCGGCCGCGTGGGCCCGACGGATCGCCTCCATGCCGTTGGCATCTGGCAGTCCCAGGTCGAGGAGGACGACGTCGACGGTGTTCTCCGTCAGGTACTTCGTCGCGTCGCCCATGCAATCGACATGCTTCATCTCGACGTGGCGGGAGCCTTCTTCGTTGAACATCTCTCGCAGGAGCCGAGCGTCTCCGGGATTGTCTTCGATCAGGAGCAGTCTCTTGATCGACTTCTTGATCATCAGCCCTGCCGCGGCAACTTGACCCTCGTCAGCCAGAAGTCGTTGATGCTTCTCACCAGGCTCTGGAACTCGTCCAGCTGCACGGGCTTGCTGAGGTAGCAGTTCGCGTTCAGCTGGTAGCTGTTCAAGATGTCCGCCTCCGCCTCCGAGGTCGTCAGGATGATGGTGGGGATGGTCTTCAGCTGCTCATCGTCCTTGATCAGGGCGAGCACCTGGCGGCCGTCCATCCTGGGCAGGTTCAGATCGAGGAGGATGAGGTCGGGCCGGGCGGCGTC
>JBBQYZ010000630.1:0-2718 GCA_038208205.1 Gemmatimonadales bacterium
ATCGCGAGCCGTACGCTGGCCGGCCTGGCCGAGAATGCGGAACGCGCGTCCGTCGGACCGGGTAGATAGGGAGCGGGCATCGTGCGGGTGGACTCTGGAGGGGCTGTGGCTGAGCGGCGACGGGTGGCGATTACGGGGATCGGCGCGGTGACTCCGATCGGCAGTGGGCGGGAGCCGCTGTGGGACGGCCTTCGCGCGCAGCGGTCGGCGGTGCGCACGGTCACGCGCTTCGACCCGGCGATGTGGCGCAGCCGCAACGCCGCGGAGGTCAACGACTTCGACGCGGCGGACTACCTCGACCGCCGGAAGGTGAAGCGGCTCGAACGCTTCGGCGCCTTCGCCGTCGTGTCCGCGATGCAGGCCATGCAGGACGCCGGCATCGACCTCGCCCGCGAGGACCGCGAGCGGGTCGGCGCGATGATGGGCACCGCGCTCGGCGGGTTGAGCTTTGCCGAGGAGCAGCTCGGGGTGTTCCTGCACGAAGGGGCCAAGTCGGTCGATCCGACGCTCGCGCTCAACGTGTTCGGTGGCGCGGCGAGCTGCAACATCGCGATCGAGCTCGGCGTCCAGGGCCCCAACAGCACCAACGGGATGAGCTGCGCGTCGGGTACGGTGGCGGTGGGCGACGCCTTCCGTGCGATCCGCGACGGCTACGCCGACGTGATGTTCGCCGGGGCCGCGGAGGCGCCGCTCGCGCCGCTGTGCTTCGGCGCCTTCTCGATCATCCGCGCGATGTCCACGCGCAACGATGACCCCGGCGCGGCTTCACGCCCGTTCGACAAGGACCGCGACGGCTTCGTGATGGGTGAGGGCGCCGCGGTGCTCGTGCTGGAGGAGCTCGGCCGGGCCCAGGCGCGCGGCGCGCACATCTATGCCGAGGTGGTGGGATACGGAATGTCGAACGACGCGCACCACATGACCGCGCCACGCCCCGATGGCACGCAGGCCGCGCGCTCGATGCGACTGGCCATGCAGGATGCCGAGATCGGCCCCGGAGAGGTGGCGTACGTGAACGCGCACGGCAGCTCGACCCCGCTCAACGATCCGACCGAGACCCTGGCGATCAAGCAGACCTTCGGCGAGCACGCGGCCGGTCTGCAGGTGAGCAGCACCAAGGCGTACTACGGTCACGCGCTCGGCGCCTCCGGTGCGATCGAGCTGGCGATCACCGCGCTCGCGCTCGACCGACACTGGCTGCCGCCGACGTTGAACCACGTCGCGCCGGCCGAGGGGTGCGACCTGGACTACATCCCGAACGAGGGGCGCAACGTCGACGCGGAGTACGCCCTGAGCAACAGCTTCGGGTTCGGCGGGATCAACGCGGCGGTGGTGCTGAAGCGGCACGACGGGGTGTGAGCACTGGGGGGCGCTTCTGGTCGAACGGACCGGTCGAGCAGTAGACTTGTAGACCGGTCATCGTCCTTTCCCATCACGCCCTCACTATGCGCGACGCGTGGCGTCATTTCGCCGCCGAGTTCATCGGCATCTTCGCCCTCGTGTTCGTCGGTGGCGCCGCCATCATGGCGTCCACGATGTCGAACAACACCAACGGGCTCCTCGTCGCGTCGCTCGCCCATGGAATCATCCTCGCCGTGATGGTGACGGCGACGATGCGCATCTCGGGCCACCTCAACCCCGCCGTCACGATCGCCTTCCTGGCGGCGCGCCGGATCGAGCCGGCGATGGCGGCGGTCTACGTGATCGCGCAGCTCCTCGGCGCGGCGATCGCCGCCTACGCGCTGAAGGCGATCTTCCCGGCCGACGTCGCGACGGCGACCCATCTCGGCGGCCAGTCGGTCGCCCCGGGGTTGTCCACCCTGCAGGCGACGCTCTGCGAGGCGATCGCGACCTTCTTCCTCGTGTTCGTCGTCTTCGGCACCGCGGTGGATCCGGCAGCGCCCAAGGTGGGCGGGTTCGCGATCGGCTTGACCGTCGCCGCCGACATCCTCGCCATCGGCCCGCTCACTGGTGGATCGATGAATCCGGCCCGGTCGTTCGGGCCCGCGGCGGTCAGCGGAGTGCTCGAGGGACAGTCCATCTACTGGCTCGGCCCGATCATCGGCGGCGTGGCGGCCGCCTTGTTGTACGATGGATTGTTCCTGCGCCGCGGTCGAGACCCGGTCGACCACGGTGCGGTCCGCCCGGTCGCGTAGTCCGCGCCCTGTGCGACCAGGGCGAGCGCTCTGGTCGCATAGGGCTTCGCCGCGGTGCACCGCCCCGGGACGGGAGAGATCAGCGGTGCAGCCGGCAGCGCGACGGTGGAGACGGCGAAGGGAGGTGGCGAGCCTCGGCTACCCGTTCACTCCGCGCAACTCCCGCTTCGACCCGTACGTCACCTCGTACCGCTCGATCGATTCGTTGATGATGTGCATCGCCTCGTCGCTCTTTCCCCACCCCAGGATCTCCACCCGCTTGCCCTCGAGGTCCTTGTAGGTCCGGAAGAAATGCTCGACCTCCTTCAGCATGTGCTGCGGAATGTCGGCGATGTCGAAGAACTCCTGGTGATACGGGTCGTGCAGCGGTACGCTGAGAATCTTGTCGTCCGGCTCTCCGCGGTCGAGCATCTTCAGCACGCCGATCGGCCGCACGTCGATCTGACAGCCGGGGAAGGTCTGCTCCTTCACGAGCACGAGCACGTCGAGCGGATCGCCGTCCTCGTGCAGGGTGCGCGGGATGAAGCCGTAGTCGCCCGGGTAATGCACCGCGGAGAACAGCACG
>JBBQYZ010000631.1:0-2703 GCA_038208205.1 Gemmatimonadales bacterium
CTGACGAACGACTCCCCGACGATGATCTCGAGGTTCGTCCCCTCGGGATACGGTAGCCACTCGATCGGGCGGCGATAGCGCCCACCCACGAGGTCGGCGCCGGTCATGGTGCCGATCTGCGTCCAGCGCGTCGTATAGTCGTCGCCCAGTACCGCGCGCGCGCGCGATTCGGCCATGATGATCGTGCGCGTGTCCGGGCTGTCCGTCTTCAGCAGCTCGATGTACGCGAGCTCGGGGTTCACCGCGAGCGCCGCGTTCGACACGAGCGTCCATGGCGTCGTCGTCCAGACCAGGATGCGCCGCGCCGTGCGGCCGGGCATGTCGGGCGCGTCGTCCACGACCGCGCCGTCGACCATGCCGAGGTCGAGGGCGATGTAGACGCTCGGATCCTCCACGTCCTCGTACCCCTGCGCCACCTCGTGGCTCGACAGCGACGTGCCGCAGCGCGGGCAGTACGGCAGGATCTTGTGTCCGCGGTACAGCAGGTTCTTCTGGTGCAGCGTCGCGAGTGCCCACCAGACGCTCTCTACGTAGTCGTTCGTGTAGGTCGCGTACGCCTGGTCGTAGTCGAGCCAGAAAGCGATGCGCTCGCTCAGCTTCTGCCAGTCGTCGCGGTACGTGAACACGCTCTCGCGACACAACCGGTTGAACTCCGCCACGCCGAGCCGCTCGATGTCCTGCTTGCCGCTGATGCCGAGCCGCTTCTCGACCTCGATCTCCACCGGCAGGCCGTGGGTGTCCCACCCGGCCTTCCGGTCAACGCGGAACCCCTTCATCGCGCGGTGTCGACAGAACAGGTCCTTCACGGTCCGCGCGAACACGTGATGGATCCCCGGCTTGCCGTTCGCCGTCGGGGGTCCCTCGTAGAACACGTACGACGGGGCGTTCTCGCGCGCTTCCAGGGTGCGCGCGAACAGGCGCTCGGTGCGCCACCGCTCCAGCAGCTCGAGCTCCAGCGCGTCGGCCGAACGGTCCGCGGCCGGCAGCGCGTAGCGACGTCCCGCGTCCACGGCCGTCACAAGCGCTCGAGCACGCCGCGCACCAGCGCCGTGAGCTTCGGCTCGGCGCGTCCCGCGTTGTCGATGATCGTCGCCACGTCGGCGACCACCAACGAGTCGGGCAGGCACTGGTCGGTGATGATCGACAGGCCGAGCACCCGCATTCCGGCGTGCAACGCGACGATCGTCTCGGGGACGGTGCTCATACCCACGACGTCTGCGCCGATCGCGCGAAGCATCCTGTACTCGGCGCGCGTCTCGAGATTCGGGCCGGCCACGGCCACGTACACGCCTTCGCGTAACGTTGTCCCCTGGCGTGCCGCCGTATCGCGTGCGAGCGCGCGCAGCGACTCGTCGTACGGGCTCGACATGTCGGGAAATCGCACACCGAGCCGATCGTCGTTGGGCCCGATCAGTGGGTTGTCGCCGAGCAGGTTGATGTGGTCGGCGATCAGCATGAGGTCGCCGGGCCACCAGAGCGGGTGCATCCCCCCGCATGCGTTCGACACGATCATCGTCTCGGCACCGAGCTCGCGCAGCACGCGGATCGGAAAGGTCACCTGCTGCAGCGTGTAGCCTTCGTAGCGGTGGAACCGGCCCTGCATCGCCACCACCGTCTTGCGGCCCAGCGTCCCGCACAACAGACGACCGGCGTGACTCTCCACCGTGGACAGCGGGAATCCCGGCAGTTCGGCGTACGCAATCGTCGCCTCGACGTCGATCTCACGCGCGAGTCCACCGAGTCCGGTGCCGAGCACGATCGCCACGTCCGGCGCCCGGGCGAACCGTGCGCGCACGACCGCCGACGCGGCCTGGACGGCTTCCAGCGTGTGCGCCCCTGCTTCGCGCGTCGCGACTGCCGTCATCCCTGCTGTGCCCTCGCCATCGAGGCGCTTTCCTGCTCCGCACCCTCGATCTCGGCAAGCTGCCGCTCGGCCATCTGTCGGAGCTGCGCGAGATAGGCGCGCCGCGAACGGTCGAGCTCCGACAGCCGCGCCTCGAGCTTGCGCACCTCGCTGCGCGCGGCCTCGATCTGCTCCTCGCCCGCCGCGCGCGCCTCGCGAACGATCAAGGTTGCCTCCCGCTCGGCGGACTCGCGAATCTCGTTGCGAAGCTGCTGGGCGCTGACGAGCGCGTCGTTGAGCGCCTTGTCGCGGTCGCGGAAGGCGCGCAGCTGTTCGTGAAAGCCCTTCGCCTTGGAGTCCAGCTCCACCGTGCTGCGGGTCAGGCGCTCCAGCTCGTCCGCCACCTGTTCGCGAAACTGCTCCACGCGCGCTGGATCGTAGCCGCGTAGGGTGACACGACCGAAGTCGTAGCGCCGCACGTCGACCGGTGTGAGATGAAAGGTCTCGTCCATCTAGGCGCTCCTCGCTCCGAACAGGATGGTGCCGAGGCGCACCAGGGTGGCGCCCTCTTCCACCGCAACCTCGAAATCGCCCGACATGCCCATGCTCAGCTCCGTCGCCGGATGGCCCATCGCGCAGAGCTGCTCGGCGCCGCGCCGCGCCCCGGCGAACACCGTGCGCAACGTGTCGGCATCGGCCTCCAGCGGGGCCATCGTCATCACGCCACGTATCACGAGTCCCGGCATTCCCCGCAGCCGCGCGGCCACGCGCTCCACCTCGTCCGGTACGTAACCGCCATTAGGTCCCACGCCCCAACCCTTCAGCAGCAACAGGACGTCGATAGGGCGGTCGCGCGCCAC
>JBBQYZ010000632.1:0-2697 GCA_038208205.1 Gemmatimonadales bacterium
GTGAAGGTCACTGAATTTCGCCTTGAGGTCGGCGCTGAACGTGGTGGCGCGATACGACGCGCCGATGCCGACGGACAGCTGCTCGGCGGAATAGCCTCGGAAGTACGAGAACGACATCGCCGCCGTGGTTCCGGCATCACCCTGGCTCAGCAATTTTCCGAGCGCCGCCTGGGTCTGCTCGAAGCTCGTCTCCTTGATGCGGGCGGAGTACGTGGCCTTCGGCGCCTTGAAGAAGAGACCGGAGAGGGTGATCGTCGAACCAGCCAGCGGCACCGCGACCGGATTCAATTCCCCCGCGGCAATTCCCTTCCCCTTGATGACGCTGCCTGGGAACAAGGTCCCCGTATTTGGCGACAGGACCGCCACGCCATCCATGACTCGCGTCAGCTCGCGAAACTGCCGTTGAATCTTGCCGGGTACGCCGGCGACATCGCGCGCCTCGTCGACGGCACTCAGCAGGCGGTCTCCGTCGGTGCCGATGGGAATCTTCGCGATACCGCGCACCAGGTCGTCGACGGACTGCAGCGCCTTGTCGACCTTCGCGTCGAGGAGCTGTCCGTCGAACTGCTCGATGAGGAAGGCATTGAGCGAGTGCGTCGTCAGCGTCGGGGCTCCCGCACCTTTGAGTGGAGCGGTGGTGGGAGAAGGCATGGTCGATGTCATGAGAAGGGCCCTCGTGTGGTGAGATACGTGGCGGTTACAGGATCACTTGCCGGTCAGGCCGGGCACGTCGAGGTTCAGGCCGTTGAGCGTGAGCACGAGATACGTGGTGCGGCGCATGTTCGTCCCGACCACGTCGTTGAGCAGCGTGCCCGCCGGAATGCGCTTGCCTTCGGACGCCGGGCTCTTGATGTAGTCGGGCACGCGTGTCTGTCCGAAGCCCACGCCAAGGCGGATGACGTCGCGATAGCCGATCGTGGCGCCGGCCATCAGATCCGCGACCAGCTTCTTGTCGTTGCCCGTGCCGAATCCGACGCCCAGCATCGGCCCCAGGACCCAGCTGTTGTCTTGCTGGAATTGCCAGGCGTTGAGATGGATTGCCGTGCCGATGCGATTGATGCTCTCGCGCTGCGGATCGCGCGTCACGGTGCTGTCGGCGCCCAACACGAAGTGCGGTACGTCGTCCACCATCGCGAACATCGCCATCGGGCTCACCGTGATCGCCTTGCGGTCGAACGGGGGCTCGGCCGCGATGTGGGCGATATTCTTCAGGTCGCGGACGTTGGCACGCGTGGTGTCACGCGCGCTCGCGACGAGGGTCATGGTGTTCACGCCAGCCCGCACGGTATCGCAGACGCGCCCGATCAGCGTGGCATCGAGATAATTCGTCCGGAGGGTCTTGCTCGATTCGAGCAGCTGCTTTCCGAGGCTGTGCATGGACTCGAGGAGCATCTTCTCTTTCGCGCTGGCCTTCGGCGCGTAGAGCTTGTACCAGCCTTCGAGATCGTCCGCGAGGCGCGAGCTCCAGATGCGCGCTTCGTCGTCCGGGAGTACGAGGAGTGCACGCTGTGCCGCGCCGAGGCCGGCCGAGCGCGTTTTCGCGGCCAGTCCAATCTCCGCGAGGTCCTCCGGGCCGTCCGCTTGCGCGGCCAGTTTGGTCGCGCTGTCGATACCCCTGACGATTGGCGCGAGCGAATCGGTGTAGCTCTCGTACCACGACTTCTCCACGATCGGAGCCTTTACTTCGGGCAAGAAAATCAGCTTGCCGTCTGCCATGATCTTGAAGGTCTTCTCGGGCGTCTTCGTCCCGAGCACGGCCTGCAGCGCAGCAGTGACGAGGGAAAAATCCTCCACCTTGGGTGGTGAGGTATCGACCACCGTCTTGACGGCATAGGTGTAGCGAACCGACAGCGCGTTCTGTACGTCGAAGCAGATGCGCGATCCGACCGGCAGGTAGATCCTTCCGCCATCAGGCGTCGTCGCCCTCAGGCCGTCCTGACTTCGCACCACTCCGCTCGTCGTCCCTACGCCGTGGTAGACGAGCACCTGCCTGTCTACCCGGTCGCTGGCCTGCGCCGCCAGCGCGCGCGCATCGAGCACGAGCGCAGCGGCACAGAGCATCATCGTGAGCCGCGCCATGCGCGCACCCCGGACACACGTCTGCATCTGACCCTCCCGACGTGAAGGTGAGTCGGCTCGCCGGCATCACGCCGGCGCAAGCCTCACTCCTCGTTAGAGGGACCGCGTTCGGGTTTTCCCACCACGTCGCATTGCTGCCTTCGCCCCAACCGGTATGTTTCGCCTCCCATTCCTGGCGACTCCCGGTTCCCCAATGCCCGAGCGGCCCCAGCTCGAAGCGCTCTTCCTGGCCCACTTGCCCGCCGTCGAGCGAATCGTCGGCGCGCTAGCGCGCCGGCATGGGCTGGCCGGGGACGACGCGGAGGAGTTCGGCGCCTGGGCGAAGATGCGGCTCGTCGAGAACGGCTACGCCATCCTGGCCAAGTTCCGCGGCGAGTCGTCGCTCTCCACCTACCTCGCCGTGGTGCTGGCGACGCTGTACCGCGAGTACCGGGTGGCCGAGTGGGGACGCTGGCGCCCGTCCGCGGCGGCGCAGCGCGATGGGCCGCTCGCCATTCGACTCGAGACGCTCACCCAGCGCGACGGGTTGACGCTCGGCCAAGCGGCGGAGCTGCTCCGCACCGCGCGCGCGACGACACTGTCCGACCGCGCGCTCGGCGCGCTGGCGATGCGATTCCC
>JBBQYZ010000633.1:0-2693 GCA_038208205.1 Gemmatimonadales bacterium
CCACCGATCGGCCTGATGCTGGGCGGCCTTGCCCGCGGCGTGGAAGTGCTCGATCGACTCGCCCTGCACGATGATCGCATCGGGGCGCTCGGAAAGGATCGCTTCGACCGCGAGCTCGTGCGCCATGCACATGTTGCGGACGGCGCGCACGAACGCCGCGTCGTTGGACTGGCACTCGTTCCACCAGCCGCGCAGCGCCGAGAAGCTCGCGCCGACGAAGATCTCATTGACCGGAGTGAAGAGGCGTATCCACGGGTAGCGCCGGGCGAAGGCACGAGCGTACTCGGCGAAGAGCACGGGAAAGGCGGGATCCTGGAATCCACCGAGCCACTCGGGCACTCCGAAATGGCAGAGGTCCGCGATGACCGTCACGCCGAGATCGCGCAAGGCGTGCATCTGGGGGTCGGCGACGGACCAGTCGTACTCGTGGGGCGAGGTGTGGACGCGGTAGTAGGGCGGTCCGTAGCGCAGCGCGTTCAGGCCCGTATCGCGCACCAGGGCGAAATCCTCTTCCCATCGTGCGTAGTGTCCACACTTGTCCATCTGATCGATGCGGATGCCACCAGCGATGGTGGGATAGCTGTTCTCGATGCCGGTCGCGAAAAGGAAAGGAATCGACATGATCGACATGAATGGAGGGAGTGCGGAGAGGGCGCTGGCCGGGATGTGGCGCCCGGGGAGGGCGCATCGGCAAACGGCAGTGAGCGGGTCGGCGCCGGATCACTGCATGGACGAACGACACGATCGATCGCCACGCGATTTCCGACGCCGTTCAGCTGCCATATCTCGGTCGCTCATACACCCTGAGCGCGACCCGGTTTCCCGTCGTCCGTTCTACTCGAGGCCGCCAGGCCGCCCAGGGCCGCTCCAGCGTCTAGATGGCCGGTTCCAGGCGTGCTCCGGCACCGGCGCGGCTGAGCCAGAGACGGGGCTCGAGACCGAAGCGGTCCCGGTAGTCGCGCGCCAACGCCGGCCCCGCCGCCGCGAGGGCCGACTCGTCCCCAACGACGATCCCGCACCCCCCCCACCCGGCGCCCGTCAAGCGAGCGCCGCGTATCCCATCCATCCGGATGGCCCGCTCGACGAGCCAGTCGAGCTCGGGCCGCGAGCATTCATACAGGTCGCGCAACGATTCGTGTGAACCCACGAGTAGCTCTCGCGTGAGGGGCCGACCCGCGCGCAGCAGCCGTACCGCCTCGCGCACCCGACGAGTCTCGCGGGAGACGTGCAGGGCGCGGCGAGCAAGCGGCTCCAGAAGCGCGGCATCCAGCACCTGGTCGGGTTCCGCCTGCGCGAGCGAGGTGAGTGAGGGCCAGCGAAGTTGGAGGAGGCGGAGCGCCTCGGCGCATTCAGCACGCCGGGCGTTGAACGCCGAGTCACGCAGGGAGCGCCGGATCGCCGTGTCGAAGATCAGCACCGTATCGCCAAAGGGTGCGAGCGAGGTAGCCGTGGTGGCGCAGTCGATGTGGAGGGCGCTGCCCTCTTCGGCCAACGCGCTCGCGAACTGGTCCATGATGCCGACCTGTACTCCCACGAACGACGTCTCGGCACGCCACGCCGCCATCGCCGCGTCGCGCAGGGTGAGCGGGGTCCGGAGCAGGGAGGCCACCACGAGCGCCGCAGCCACCTCGAGCGCGGCCGACGAGCTGAGTCCCGCGCCCGGGGGAACGTCGCTCGTCACGGCGACGTCGAGCGACAGACCCGGGGCGCCGGCCGACTCCCGCGCCGCGATCAGTGGCGCGGCGACGCCGAGGACATAGTCCCACCATTCGCCGCCCTTCGCCGCACTGTCGAGTGGCGTCCGGGCGACGCCCGGCTCCGTCGCCGACACCGCGCGCAACGTCGGGGGGCCGTCGCCGTCGTGCGCGGCCGCAGCGATCCACGTGCGGCGCGCGATGGCGATGGGGAGCACCTCGCCGCCGTTGTAGTCGGTGTGCTCGCCGATGAGATTGACCCGGCCCGGGGCTGATCCCACCACGTCGGGCTGGCGTCCGAACTGGGCGACGAAGAGGGCGCGCGCGCCGGCGGCGCTCGCGGCGACGGGCTCGATGGCGGCATCGGTGGCAGCGGACATTCGGGGAAAGCTAACCGAACGGCGCGCTCCTTCCATCTGGGGCCGGCGACTGTCCAGCGTCCCGAGCCGTGCTCGCTGCTCCACCCGACTTCCACCACCACGATGAAAGGGCAAGACGACCAGCGCACTACCGAGAGCCCGTTCGGTGTCACCCGTGCGGGACAACAGGTCGACGCATTCGACCTGACCAACGCGCGCGGGCTCGAGATGCGCGTCATCACCTACGGAGCGATCATCACGTCGCTGCGGGCTCCTGACCGCGATGGCCGGATCGACGACCTCGTCCTCGGTCACGACGATCTGACCGGATATCTCGACTCCTCACCGTACCTCGGCGCCGTCATCGGCCGGTGCGCCAACCGCATCGCGCGCGGGCGCTTCACCCTCGACGGAATCAGCTATCAGCTGCCGACGAACGACGGCCCCAACCACCTGCATGGCGGCGTGCGCGGCTTCGACAAGGTGGTCTGGTCGGCACAACCGCGCGGTGGCGCGCGCGCGCCGGTGTTGACGCTGACGTACACCAGCGCGGACGGCGAGGAAGGTTATCCCGGGCGGCTTTCTGCCACGGTGAGATACGAGCTCACCGATCACGACGCCATGCCGCGGGCGACCTCGT
>JBBQYZ010000634.1:0-2687 GCA_038208205.1 Gemmatimonadales bacterium
GCTGAAACCAGGACCCGAAGGCCCCCGTACTGGAGAACGCACAACGTCAACGGCACCGCGAAGGGAGTACAACCTTTCTCCGCGTAGCGGTGTCCAACGACTAGCAGATGTCCTCCCGACCCCGGGACCGACTGGGCCGTCACTTTGGCACCAGATCTGGTTCTCGCGTAGCGTACCCGCTACTTCGGCTCAGTGGCGGAGGCGCACGCCTACTGGTTTCCCTGGGTGGGGAAGGCGCGCTATTCTCGTATGCCCGCATCGGAACCGCAAGAGCCGATTACGATCCGACTCCCGAACTCCTGACGCACCGATCAGCCTCGTCCCCTGTCCCGGACCGGCGCGACGAACTCGTAGGGCTGCCGAACCAGCTGACGAACTGGGCGACCGCGACGCACCGCCGGCGTGTAGACCGCCCGGGCGATCGCGTCGCGCACCGCGCTGACGAAGTGTGGATTGGTCGACGACACGATGCCAAAGTGCTCGAGTTCGGGCCGCCCGGCCGAGTCGACGACGAACTCTGCCACGACCTGACCGCTCGTACCACTCGCACGCATGGCAGCGGGATACTCAACCTCCGCCGACGCCGCGCTGTCCAAACTCGCCGGCAAATCGACCTGATCCACACTGAATACGGCGCGAGACACGAGGAGCTGCTCCAGGTCCGCCGGTGCCGTCCCACCCGCGAACGGCCGCGGTTCGGCGTCAGTACGACGCGACCAGAGCAGGATGGTGCCGCACTCCGACCGCCCGCGCGCCGCCTGAAAACGCGTCGGGGCCCCGCTCGCGCTCAAATAAAGCTCGATGCCTTCGAGCGACTCGGGCGAGAAGCCATCGAGATCGATGTCACCCATACCCAGTGCGCTGCCGTCGAGCCAGATGAGAGGCGAGCAATCGCGGCCGCGCATCCGGACGCCTGGCGCACCCGGGCGGCCCCGGACGATATGCAGCCCGGGAGACCGCTGCAGCATGTCGGTGAGCTGCGTAGGATGCTCACGCTCCAGGTCCGCGCGGGTGATGAACTGGCCGATCGAGCGGTGCTCCAGGCGCTCGTAGTAGCCGGCCAGACGCCCGGAATATTTGCTGCGCTCGGCACGCACGAGAACAGGGCGCAGGGCTTGTAGCTGTGCACTGACACGGAGCACGATCGCACCATCGGCTGCACCGACCGGTACCGTACGCGGCCCGAACCCCAGCCGACGGACCGAGAGCGAACCCGCCGACACGGGGGAGGGAAAGCTGAATGTGCCTCGCTGATCCGTCGCCGCGCGAAGAGTCGTCCCGACGATGGCGACCTCGGCTCCCGCGACGCCGATCCCGGAGGCGGAGTCCACCACCACTCCCCTCACGGCGCGCTGGGCTGTCGCGTCGGTCCCTATCAGCGACGCCGCGGCTGCCAGGCGAAGGGCAGGAACGAGCAGACAACGACGACGCGAGAGAAGTGGCGGGGTGTACCGGTGCGTGTGCACGGATGCCTCAGGAAAGACGCAGCGCGGCATCCAACCTAGCCCGAGTGGCGTTCGAGGACAAGCAAGAGGACAGGGCCCGGCACAAGGCGCGCCGGGACCCCTGTCCTTCTTTCCCGCTCGATTCAGACCGCCGAGGCGTGCTCCGTCACTACTCGCACCGTGTCATCCACGACCTGCAGGAATCCGCCTCGCACCTGGAAGCGCTGGCCAGCGGCACCCACCCGCAGCTCCCCAGTGCCGAGCAGCGTGACCATCGGCGCGTGGCCGGTCAGGATTCCCACCTGCCCGTCGAACGCGGGGGCGACCACTGTGTCCGCCGTCCCCTCGAACAGGACGGCTTCCGGGGAGATCACCGAGACGGTGAGCACCTCAGCCCTGTAGCTTCTTGGCGTTCGCGACGACGTCGTCGATCGCGCCGGCCATGAAGAACGCCTGCTCCGGCAAGTTGTCGAACTCGCCGGCCACGAGCCGCTCGAAGCTGTTGATCGTGTCCTCGAGCTTCACGTACTTGCCCGGGATCCCGGTGAACTGCTCGGCCACCGCGAACGGCTGCGACATGAAGCGCTGCAGTCGGCGCGCGCGGCCGACGATCTTCTTGTCATCCTCCGACAGCTCATCCATGCCGAGGATGGCGATGATGTCCTGAAGCTCCTTGTAGCGCTGCAGGATCTTCTGTACGTCGGTCGCCGCCTTGTAGTGGCGCGCGCCGACGTATTGCGGATCGAGGATGCGGCTGCTCGAGGCGAGCGGATCGACGGCGGGGTAGATGCCGAGCTCCGTGATCGCACGCGACAGCACAACGGTCGCATCGAGGTGGGCGAATGCCGTCGCCGGCGCCGGGTCGGTGATGTCGTCGGCAGGCACGTAGATCGCCTGCACCGACGTGATCGATCCGTTACGCGTCGACGTGATGCGCTCCTGCAAATCGCCCATCTCGGTCGCGAGCGTCGGCTGGTACCCCACCGCGCTCGGCATGCGGCCGAGCAGCGCCGACACTTCCGAGCCCGCTTGCGTAAAGCGGAAGATGTTGTCGATGAACACGAGCACGTCGGCGTGCTCCACGTCGCGGAAGTATTCCGCGACCGTCAGCCCCGAAAGGCCAACGCGAAGACGAGCGCCAGGCGGCTCGTTCATCTGGCCGTAGATCAACGCGACCTGATTGAGAATGCCCGCTTCCTTGAACTCGAGATAGAGATCGTTGCCTTCACGCGTGCGCTCGCC
>JBBQYZ010000635.1:0-2683 GCA_038208205.1 Gemmatimonadales bacterium
ATCCGGTATATTGACATCTGGAATAACCGGAAGCAGTCGCAGTCGCCACGGGCCTACGTCAGTCTCGCAGAGTACCAAGTGCAGTTGCAGAATGTCGTGCAGTTCCAGACGGCCGCAAAGTTGGCCTCACTCGCGCGTCCATGAAATCGGGGCGAGTTCAGTGAAGTTCAGACACCCTGCCGTCTAACGTGGCGCGCCAACGTACGGGCGACTGGTGGGGCGGAAAGAATGGTAGTTTGCCGCTCTGGTTCGTACCGTGTGCGAAGTACATCGTTCCCGTAGACATTGTCACCCGCAGCTGAACTCGGGCGTCAGGTAGCCATGACTGTTCGAGAGTTCTGGAGCGAGGCAGGCGTCCTGGCGCGGACGGCACTTGCCGTTGCTGCGCTCTCGCTCGTGCTCAACCTCGGCACCTACGCTGGGCTACGGGCGCGAGGCTGGCTCATGGGGCTGTATGCCGTGCACCTCGTTGTCATGCTGCTCGGTTTCGTGCTGTTCGCCCTCATGACGTACGCGAACCTGGCGACCATGCGTCGCCGGGGGTTGATACGCACCGAGGGGCCGCCAAACCTTCCGCTTCCCTGGCGATTGGTGCGCGTTGCTGTCGCGAGTGCTGTCTACCTTGTCGCGCTGTTCTGGTACTCTTTTTCCGCCCTCGGCGAAGGCAGTCCAGAAGTTCGGGATGGCCAGGAAGTGTGGGTGCGGGCGAGCGAAGTCGTGCGCGAGTTGCGCCCTGGTGAACGGCTCGCATTCGAGCGCCGCGAACTGCGACTCTTCTCAGCGGCGTGGCTGTTCTTCGCGCTCGTGATCGCGATCGCCGGCCACCGGGTGCTGGTACGGGTGCGCTGGCTCCTAGCAAGCACTCCTGAGTCCGAGGGTCTTCCCGACGCGAAGTGAGGACGCGCAGATTGGGGCGTCGTTCCCGCGCGAGAACACCCAGGCGCGCGGATCGTCCGCGGGTTCCGCCCCCCCGTTCACCTCCGCCCATCTTCGAGCCGTCACCATGCGCCGCTGCCTCGCACTCCTGACCGCCGCTCTCGTCCCCGCCCTCGCCGCGCCGAGCGTCGCCCGCGCCCAGCACGTCGTCGGCGCGCGCGACGCCCGCGCGCTCCGCGCCGACAGCGTCTTCCAGCGACTCGACCGCACCGACTCGCCCGGCTGCGCGCTCGGCGTCTACCAGGACGGCAAGATGCTGTACGGGCGCGGGTACGGGATGGCGAGCCTCGAGTTCGGCGTGGCGCTCTCGCCGCGGTCGGTGCTCGACGTCGGGTCGATCTCCAAGCAGTTCACGGCGATGGCCATCCTCATGCTTCAGAAAGAGGGCAAGCTCTCGCTCGACGACCCGATCAGGAAGTACATCCCCGAGATGCCGGCGTACGCGGACAGGATCACGCTCCGCCGCGCGCTGAGCCAGACGAGCGGATTGCGCGACCTCTACATCATGATGGGGCAGACGGGCCGGTCGTTCGCGGGTGACACGATCGACGCCCTCCGCGTCATCACAGGCTCGGCGGAGCCCAACTACGAGCCCGGCGCGCGCTACCTCTACACCAACACGGGCTGGATCCTCGCCGCACAGATCGTCTACCGCCTCACCGGCAAGACGCTGGCGCAGTTCGCCGAGGAGCGCATCTTCGCGCCGCTCGGCATGCGCGACACGCGCTACCAGGCCGATGTTACGACGATCATCCCCAACGGCGCGGAGGGCTACGCCCCGCGAACGGGCGGCGGCTTCAAGGTTGCACGCTCGACGTACGACGGCGCGATCATGGGCGCGGGGGCGGTGCACACGACGGTCGAGGACTTCGGCCGCTGGCTCAACAACTACGACTCGGCAACCGTCGGCGGGCGCGACATCATCGCGACGATGACGACGGCCACGACGCTGACCAACGGCTCGCCGGCGCAGTCTGGGCCGACCCAGGCGTACGCGGTCGGGCTCAATGTCGGGACTCTGCGCGGGCTGCGCGTCATCTCGCACGGCGGCAGCTGGGCGGGTTATCGCGGACAGTTCTACCGCTTCCCTGATCAGCGCTTCGCCGTCGCCACCTTCTGCAACCTCACCACGTCGGGCCCGGACTCGCTCGCGCGCAAGGTGGCGGGGATCTACCTCGGCGATCGCATGCAGCCCGACAGCGCCACGGCGTGGACCGTGGCGCTGAGCGGCGCGCCGCGCGTCGAGCTGCCTGCGGCGAGCCTCCGCGTGTTCGAGGGCGTGTGGCGCAACGACGAGCGCGGCGAGCTGCGGCGCACGCGGCTCGTGGGCGACACGCTGTTCGCCGTCGGCGCCGACAGCACGCCGATGGTGTTCCTCGGCGGCGGCCGCTTCCGGGCCGGGTCGGGGACCGAGGTGCGCTTCGAGGGAGACGCCGCGGCGCCGTCGCGCCTGTTCGTGCGCACGGCGGCGGACACGGTGACGTTCACGCGCGCCGTCTCCGCCGCGCTCGCGACGGCGAAGCTCGCCGAGTACGCGGGCGACTACCGGAGCCCCGAGGTGGACGCGACGCACACGTGGAAGGTCGAGAAGGGGCAGCTCGTCGCCTACGCGAACGATCGCCGCCTGGGGGTCCTCGAGCCGAGCTACACGGACGGCTTCACGCGCGGCAGCGCCGTGATCGACGTGCAGCGTGACGCGAAGGGGCGCATCACCGGCTTCGTGCTCGAGGCGGGGCGGGTACGGCAC
>JBBQYZ010000636.1:0-2683 GCA_038208205.1 Gemmatimonadales bacterium
ACTGGCCGCGAGCGAACGGCGGTCGAGCGCCGCATTGCGCGACGCGAGCGCCGCTTCGAGCACGGTCTTGGTCACCGGCGCAGCGGTCAGCCCGCCGGAGTAGGCGCCCTGCGGGTTGTCGATCTTCACCAGGATGACGAATTGTGGGTTGTCGGCGGGAAAGAGCCCGACGAAGGTCGGGATGTGTTGCGACGACGCGTAGCGGCCGTTGACGGTGCGTCGCGCTGTCCCCGTCTTGCCGGCGAGGCTGAAGCTGCCGAGGTCCGCCAGCTTCGCCGTGCCCCCGCCCTCCACCACGCCCAGCAGCATCCGACGCACGCGTCGCGCCACGGCAGGTGAGATCACGCGCCGCACGACTCGTCGCTGGTGGCGATACAGGACACGTCCATCCGGCGCGCGCACCTCTCTGACCAGCGCCGGCTCGAGCAAGTCGCCGTCGTTCGCCAATGCCACATAGGCCGCGGCGAGCTGCAGCGGCGTGACCGCCACCTCGTAGCCCATCGCCATCGAGTTCGCCGACTGCCGGGACCACCGCGCGGGCTCTCGCAGCGTGCCCGCCGCTTCCACCGGGTACGGCACACCGGTCGGGGTCCCGAAGCCGAAGTCGCGCAGCGCCTCGTATTCCTCGCGCGCCGACAACCGCTCGGCGAACTGCACGATGCCCACGTTGCTCGAGAACCGAATGACATCGGCCAGCGTGAACTGCTCGGCGCGATGCTCGTCGGTGATCGTGCGGCCATTGATCGTCAGCTGGCCGCCGAAGGTGCGCACCACGTCCGTCTCGCGCGCGCGCCCCTTGTCGAGCAGCGTGGCCGCGATGAACGGCTTGAGCGTGGACCCGGGCTCGTAGGGCTCCGTGAGCGCCGTCGCTGCCGTCGCGCGCGGGTCCAGTCGCTGGCCCGCCATGGCGAGAATCTCCCCGTTGGACGGATCCAGCACGACGACGTCGCCCCCCTCGGCGTTCATCCGGTTGACCGCGTCGGAGAGGGCACGCTCGGCGATCGCCTGCAGCTCGTGGTTGATCGTGAGCGTCACCGAGTGGCCGATCTCCGGCGCGGTGCCGGGTGCGGAGGGCGACTCGAAGCGCCGGCCGCGTCCATCGCGCATGACGGTCGCCGAGCCCGGCGTGCCGCGAAGCAGCGAGTCGAGCGCGAGCTCCACCCCGTCCATCGCGCGACCGTCGGCGTCGACGCGGCCGATGATCCGCCGCATTCCCTCGCTGGGCGCATAGGCGCGCTCGACGATCGGGGTCGTGTAGACGCCGCGCATCGCGGAGATCCGGGCCACGTCCATCGCGAGGTAGCGGCCCGGAAGCGACACCCACTTGCGTGTCGCATCGGCAGCACGCGCGGCGAAGGGCGCAGGCACTCCCGCGCTGAGGAGCGCCGTGCGCAGTGCAGCGCGATTCCTGACCTCCGGCGGTGCCACGTCGAGCTTCACCGTTTCGCGACTCTGCGCGAGGGTCTCGCCACGAGAGTCGAGGATGTCGCCACGTGGCGCAGGGATCACACGCACCGTGCTTTGCTGGCGCACGGCGCTCGCCGCCCACGTGCTGCCGTGCAGCAGCTGTACGCCCGCCGTCTTCCCGATCAGGGCGACGGCGAAGAGGGCGAGGCCAAGATGCAGCAGTCCGATGCGACTAGGGACGGTCATGCGAAGCGCGAGGGATGATGATGACCTGACTGTCGGACGGGACACGCATCTGCAGCCGCAGCTCGGCGATCGGTTGGAGCCGCTGCCGGCTGGCCGCCGACCGCACGTCCCCTTCGAGTCGCAGCCGCTCGGCCACCAGCGCGGCGCGGCGCGCGTCGAGATCGTGGAGCTCCCGGGCGCCGGCGATGCCATAGGTGCGACGAAGGATGACGCCTCCGGCGATGGCAAGGAAACCAACGAGCACCAAGGTGAGCCGGAGGCGGTTGCGCCCCTTCCCGGTTACGCGGCCTTTCGCCATGCGCGGAGATGTGCGCTGCGGGAGCGCGGGTTGACGGAAGTTTCCTCGGGCGCGGCCACGAGGGCGCGGCGCGTGAGCACCGTGCCGAGCGAGCGGCCGCCTCCGCACCCGCAGATGGGCAGACGTGGCGGGCAGATACAGTCCTCGCTCCAGTCGCGAAAGGCGTGCTTCACGAGCCGGTCCTCGCCGGAGTGATAGGCGATGACGGCGAACACACCTCCGGGAGCCAAACGCTCGCGCAGCGACGGCAGCGCGTGCGCGAGCCCCGCGAGCTCGTCGTTGACGGCGATCCGGACGGCCTGGAACAGCCGCGCGAACTCGGACGCTCCGCTGCGCGGGCCCAGCGCGGCGCGGATCGCGCCGACCAGGTCGTCGCTGGTCGCAAAGGGGCGCGTCGCGCGCCGGCGCACGATCTCGCGCGCCAGGCGTGCGGCGCGGGGCTCATCGCCATACTCACGAAAGACGCGCGCGAGCTCCGCCTCTTCGGCGCGCTCGAGCAGGTCGGCGGCTCCCAACCGGGCGTCTTCACCCATCCGCATGTCGAGGGGAGCCCCCTCCCGGAAGGAGAACCCGCGCGACGCCTCGTCGATCTGATGCGAGGAGATCCCCAGGTCGAGCAGGATGCCGGCGAAGCGTTCGTCGCGAAGGGCGGGAATCGCATCCAGCGCGGCGAAGTTGCCCTGATGGGCGATGAAGCGGCCGTCACGCGTGGCACCGGCCAGCCGCGCGCTG
>JBBQYZ010000637.1:0-2683 GCA_038208205.1 Gemmatimonadales bacterium
GTCCAGCGCAGCGGGGGTGGCGTCGCCGACGGCCAACTCATCGCTCGAGCGCCATTCGAACGCGTGCTTCCCGAGCCGGCGCAGCTGCATGATATGCCGCGACTCGCCCACACCCTGTGGCATCGGGGCATCGGGACGGACGTCCAGCAGGTAGCGGCTGTCAGCGGGGCCACCGGCGATCACCACGGTGCGCGTCGCTCCGTCACGCCGCGTCCAGACAACGGTGTCGTCGAACACCCGCGACGGCACGAGCGACCCTCGCACGTAGCGCGGGCGAATGAGCTTCAGCCGGTCCGAGCGCGTCAGCGGCCCGAGACGGAGCGCCAGCGCGCCAAACAAATCGCGCGTATTCAGGCGTGCCGCATCAGGCGACTCGCCGAGCGACGCAGCCGCGGCCGGACCGCATGCAGTGAGCGCGGTCAGAATCAGGAGGAACAGGGCGCGCGCCGCAGCGGGGATGCTGGCCGCGCGGCGGGTGCGCGGCGAGTGGACGACGGATACGATCACAGGACGACGATGCATCGGTGCGCAGCCGCGGGGGAGGGGGACCGGCGACCGCGCTGGGCCGTTGTCGTGCGATCGTTCGGACCGCCGCGGGGTTGCCCGGCCGGGAGGCGCCATGTAGGTTTCCGGTCCGTCCGTGAGGGCGGCAATCGTCGTCAATACCGCGTAAGTCACGCTGCCCCTTGGTGTAACTGGCAACACGCCTCACTCTGGATGAGGAGAGTCTAGGTTCGAGCCCTAGAGGGGCAACTGTAAGGAACAGGCTCGAGCCCACTCCGGCACCGTTGGGGTGGGTTTCTTTTTGAGCGCGTCCCGTTCGCTGGTCGTCACGGCCCTCCGCCACGGAGCTTTCGGCTCGCATGACTTCACGCCAGTTCTCGACGACGGCCGGTGTCGCAGCAGCGCTGCTGACCGCCGCCTGTGGTTCGCTCCGAACGCAGCATCGAGCTCCGAACAGGGCCGTCGCTGAAGACTGGCCGGCCTACGGTCACGATCGCGGCGGCGGTCGATTCTCCCCACTCACGCAGATTGACGCGCGGAACGTCGCGACGCTCGCGGTGGCCTGGAAGTTCAGCACCGGCGAAGCGGGCGCCGGATTCGAGACGGGACGGAAGACGTCGTTCGAGGCCACGCCGCTGGTGGTCGCCGGCACGATGTACTTCAGCACCGCGTTAGGCAGGGTCTTTGCGCTCGACGCGGCGACCGGTGCCGAGCGGTGGCGTTTCAATCCTGGGGTCGCCCGGGTCGCGAAGTTCGGCGACTTCGCCAGTCGCGGGGTCACCTGGTGGGCCGATCCGTTGGCGTCGGCGGACGCTCACTGCGCGCGGCGGATATTCATCGCGACGATCGACGGGCGGATCATCGCGCTCGACGCGGCGACCGGGAGCACCTGCGCCGCGTTCGGTGATGGCGGCAGCGTGGACCTGCGACGCGCGCTCCGCAACGCACCGTTCGAGTGGGAGGAGTACGAAGTCACCTCGCCACCCGCGCTCGTGAACGGGACAGTCGTCATCGGCTCCGCGGTCGCTGACAATAACCGCACCGACGCGGCGAGTGGTGAGGTACGCGCCTATGACGCGCGGAGCGGCGCGTTGAAGTGGACCTGGGATCCGGTGCCCCAGGATTCGGCCGACGCCGCGTACGCCACCTGGGTGGGTCCAGCGGCCCACCACACCGGTGCCGCCAACGCATGGAGCGTGATCGCCGCGGACTCGGCGCGCGACATGGTGTTCGTCCCGACGAGCAGCCCGAGTCCCGACTATTACGGCGGCGCGCGGCTCGGCGACAACCGCTACGCGAACTCGGTTGTCGCGATCCGCGTTGCGACCGGCAAGGTGGTCTGGTCGTTCCAGACGGTACATCACGACCTCTGGGATTACGACAATGCATCGCCGCCCTTGCTGGCGACCGTCAGGCAAGCCGGCCGCGAGCGGGCGGTGGTGATGCAGGCGACGAAAACCGGGATGCTCTTCGTTCTCGATCGCGACACTGGCGTACCGGTGTTTCCGGTGGAGGAGCGCCCCGTTCCGCGGAGCACCGTCGTCGGCGAAGTGGCCTCGCCGACGCAGCCATTTTCGACGCTCCCCGCACTCAGTCCGCACGCGCTGACCGCGAACGATGCGTTCGGCACGGACAGCAGCGACCGGGCAGCGTGCCGAGCCCTGATCGCCTCGTTGCGCAACGAGGGAATCTTCACGCCGCCGAGCACGGAGGGCACCTTCGTCGTGCCGTCGAACATCGGTGGTGCGCACTGGGGCGGCGTGGCGTACGATCCGGCGCGGCAGCTGGTCATCGTGCCGGTCAACGAAGTGGCCGCGCAGGTGCAGCTGATCGCGCGCACGGGCGAGCATGTGATGGAAGAGGCGGGTTGGGAGTATGCCGCGATGCGAGGCACGCCCTTCATCCTCCGCCGCCGCATCGTGCTCTCCCCGGCCGGCGTGCCCTGCACGCGGCCGCCCTTCGGCTCGCTCGTTGCGCTCGATCTCGGCAGCGGGGCGATCGCCTGGCGCGTGCCGTTAGGCACGCCTCGTCCTCCGTCGCCGCTGCCGTCGCTCCAGCCGTCGACCGCCGATCAGGCGCGCTCGGGGCTCACGGCGATCGCCGGCGCCGCCCCCGACTCGGGCGCCCTTGCCACGCTCGGCTCGCCGAATCTCGGTGGCGCGATCGTCACCGCCGGCGG
>JBBQYZ010000638.1:0-2678 GCA_038208205.1 Gemmatimonadales bacterium
CGCTGCCTGACGTGTCGCGCCAACACGACACGCGGCGCCAGACGACCTTTCGTCCGGCGCCGCGTGCATTCATTGAATGGAACTCAGGTCGCGAAGCGGCCGAGCGCGTTCTGGTAGCTCTGCACGACACCAGGCAGCAGCGACGAAATCGGCGTGTACTTGACCCCGATCTCTCCGCGCGCCCACGCGCCATCGACCTTGAGCCCGTCAACGAGGAAGCGCGCTTCGTCCGGCGCGAGCAGCGGACGTTTGCCGAGCGGACTGGCGATCGCACCGGCGAGCTTCGACATCATCGCGAGTGCGCGACCGGTCCACGCGCGGGCGGGACGACGACCGGTCAGCTCGCCGACCTTGTCGAGCATCTGTCGCATGGTCATGCGCTCGCTGCTGAGGATGTAGCGCTCGCCGTTCTTGCCAGCTTCGAGCGCGCGGATCATCCCTTGTGCGGCGTCGTCGGCACCGATCCACGACATCATCGCATCGGTTCCGAATCTCGCTCCGCCAGCGACAGCGCGGGACAGCACGCGCCCGACCCAGCCCATGTCGCCAGGCGCGAGTACCAGCGAGGGCTCGACGACGACGACTTCGATTCCCTTTCCGCGAAGACGCATCGCCAGTCGCTCCGACTCGAGCTTCGATCGCTCGAATTCACTGCGCGTCTCGCCGCGATGGCGTGTCCACTCGTATCCGATCTCGCCGCGCGGCTCGCCGATCGCGAGTGCGCTCGAGACGTGGACGACGCGCGGCACCCGGGCGACCAGCGCGGCGGCGATCGCGTTCTTCGTCCCGCCGACATTCACCGAGTCGAAGGTGCGACTGTCGCGCGCCCAGAAATCGAAGAAGGTCGCGACGTGGAAAACCGCGTCGCATCCGGCCATCTGGCGGGCGAGTGATTCCGAGCGTCGCACATCGCCCATCACGGGCGTGGCGCCGAGATTCTTGAGCAGCTGCTCGCCGCCGCGCCGCCGGACGAGACCGATCACGTGGTCGCCGCGTCGCTTGAGCGCGGTGACGAGGGCGCGGCCGAGTGGGCTCGCGGCGCCGGTGACGAATACGCGCATGAAGGGGAGCTGAGGTGGGAGGAGCCGCTGCTGCGCGGCGTCTCATTCAGACGCGTGGCGCGGCTTGTTCGCCACGCCGCCCGAGCCTAACTTGACGCCTCGCGTGGTATACGTGATTACCCTCACGTGACGCGCGACACGGCGCCGATCACGACGGCCGCTTTCGAACTCCCGGCGAGCGACGCGATGATTCCACCTCAGCGAAAAGAAGAGCGTCCCGTCGCCGCGCTTCTCGCGCCGGATATCCTCGTGATGCTCGAGGAATCTCCGGCGAACGTCGCGGCCGAGACGGAGGAGATGCACCCGGCCGATCTCGCCGATGTCGCCGAGGCGATTCCGCGCGAGATGGTGCCGCTGCTGCTCGCCGCGCTTCCGAAGGACCGCGCGGCTGACGTCCTCGAGTACATGAACGAGGAACTGCGCACCGAGGTGCTCGAGGAGATGACCGCGACGCAGGCCGCGTCGCTGATGTCGGCGATGACGCCTGACGATCGCGCCGACGTACTCGAGGAACTCGAGGAAGATCACGCCGACGACATCCTCGCCGAGATCCCGGCCGAGGCACGGCGCGAAACCGAGCAGCTGCTCGCCTACGATCCGGAGAGTGCGGGCGGCATCATGACGACGGAGTTCGTGTCCGTCAGTGCATCGATGACGGTGGAGGAAGCGCTGGCCGCAGTGCGCGCGCTCGCTCGGGCTGGCCGCAAGGAGGCAATGCACGCCATCTACGTGACCGATCCTCAGGGCCGCCTGCAGGGGGTGATGTCGATCCGCGAGCTGCTCGCCGCTGCCGAGGGCGCGCGCGTGGCCGCCATCGCGTGGGAAGAAGTCGTCACCGTGCCGCCGGCGTCCGACCGATCCGAAGTCGCGCGTGTAGTGCGCGAGTACGATCTCGTCGCGGTGCCGGTGGTCGACGAGAACAACCGGATCCTCGGCGTGGTGACGGTCGATGACGTTCTCGACGCGATGGTCGAGGAGCAGACCGAGGATGTGCAGCGACTCGGCGCGGTTCAGCCGCTCGAGGAGCCATACTTCCAGGCTGGCTTCTGGAGCCTGGCGCGAAAGCGCGGCGGCTGGCTGGTGCTGCTCTTCATCGAGGAGATGTTCACCGGCACCGCGCTTCGGCACTATCAGGGCGTGCTCGAATCGGTGACGGCACTGATGTTCTTCGTGCCGCTGATCATCAGCTCCGGCGGCAACTCGGGCTCGCAGTCAGCGACGCTGATCACGCGCGCGTTGGCTGTCGGTGATGTGAAGATCGGCGACGTCGTGCGCGTGCTATCGCGCGAGATCGGCCAGGGCGTAGTGCTCGGGTTATTCCTCGGGACGATCGGATTCTTTCGCGCGCTGATGTGGGGGAATGGTGTTCCGGTCGCGACGGTGATTTCGCTAACGCTGGTCGCGGTGGTGGTGATCGGGACGATTGTCGGCGCGATGCTGCCGCTGGTGTTCACCAAGGTCGGGTTCGATCCCGCGATCGCGTCGTCGCCGTTCGTCGCATCGCTGGTCGACGTCGCGGGAATCATCGTCTACTTCAGGATCGCGATCTGGCTGCTGCACCTGTAGCCACGATTCAGGCGACGGGCCGCTCTTCAGCGGCGGCCACCGCGCTGGTGA
>JBBQYZ010000639.1:0-2678 GCA_038208205.1 Gemmatimonadales bacterium
CGACCACGCGGGGGTTCGGGTCATGGTGGCCCGCGACGAACGTTCCGTGCCGCACGCGATCGCCGTGTCAGTCGGCGACGACCCGGCCGACTTCGCCGACGCGCTCACTATGTGGGGCCTCGCATCACTCGACGATTCCGATGAGCCGCCTCCCGAGTGGTTCGCCTAGCCCGCCGCCGGCCGGGTTCGTGAGCACACGCCGCTACGCGATCGGCGACGTCGTCTTCGAGACGTGGGAGATCGAGACGCGCGGTGTAACCCTCGTCGTTTCGTATCGCGGCGCACGGGTAGTTCAGAACCATGCTCGCGAAAGCGGGTTCTCGATATCGCGCAGGTACCTTCCGCTGATGCCCGAGGACGGCGTCCCGTTTGAGATCGTGCTCGCACACCTCGACGGCTACGCACGCGTCACGATCCGCGGCGAACTCGACTACATGGCCGTCGAGTCACACGCGGAAGCGCTGCAAGAACTCACCGACCTGCGCCGCAACGTCCTCATCGACCTCACCGAGGTGACGTTCATCGACTCAGGCGGACTCTCGGCGCTCGTTCGGATTGCCCAGCACCACGAAGGGCCAGTACGACTTGAGGGAGTCGCCCCGAACATTCGCCGAATCTTGACCCTCACCGGCCTCGAGCCAACCTTCGATATCACCGACGAACGTCGCACATCGTCCTGAGTCGTTCGCACACGGTCAACCCCAGTAGCGACCCGTGGGTGTGACCGAGGTCTCGTTTTACAGCGGCGATCGCGCGGGTAGCTGAGCCGCATGTTCGCACGTTGCCTCGGAGTCCTCTTCGGTCTGTGGTGCCTCGACGACGCCTTCTCCCCGGACCTCTTCGACGACATCGACTCGCTGTCGAGCCGGAAACGGTAAAGCGCGGACGCCAGTCACCGACGTCGTCGATGGCGGCAGACCTCCAAGCGTCCGACCGTCGTCTTCACGGTTCACCCGCGGGGACGGCTGCGCGGCAAGACGACCGTGACGAACTCGCCCGGTACGGCGCGACGGACGAGGTCCGCGATCGCACGTCGGTAGTGGGTACCGCAACCGGAGCACGTCGCGACGAATGCAGTCGCTCGGTCCGCGTGTCGATCTCTAGGTAATCCTGCGTCCGCGCCCGAGAAGGCTGCAGGAGCGATCGCCAACCTCTGAGCCGCACCGCTGGTCGCAACCTGGGTTTCTACCGGGCTGGGCTGGTGGGGTAGGCGCATACTCGCGTCGGAGCCCGCGTGCGCTGGTACCCACCCCCACCGGTCGTGGCCCCGGTGCGCGCGGGCTTCGTTTGCGCGCCGGTCGCGCCGTCGTTGTGCGGAGCGGCGCGATCCAGCGTTGTGGGGTCACCGAACCAGCACCGCTCGGCGGGGATCGTAGGAGTCGAGCGCCCCGACCGGCCTTTCGCCGTCTCACTCCGCAGTTACCGTCGTCCTCATGGTCGATCCGTCGATGCTCCCCCAACACGGCCAGGTCGTCTTGGTCATGTTGAAGGACGGACGTCAGCTCGAGGGCGAGCTGCACACGCTCACGGACTGCTTCGAGCTCGGCGACGTCGTCTTCGAGGAGTGCGAGATCGAGACGCTCGAAGACGTCACTTGACCGCGCGCACCGCGGCAATCGCGGACTGATCGTCAAGGCCCATGTCGTGCAGCAGCGCGAGGACGACCGCGAGCGTGTAGCGGCGATGCCCTCCCGGTGTCACGACCGCGGTCAGCTTCCCCTCGCGGGCCCAGCGGGTGACCTCTTCGGTGAGACGTGCGGCATCCGCGCGAGCTCGCCGGGGGTGAGCATCGCCGGATCGTCCACCCTCTCCTATCGGCGTCTAGCGCGGGTGGTGCAAGCCCTTCCGCGGTTTGAGGAACACTTGTACTCCTTGCCCGCGGAGTCGGTGAGCACGTAACCGTGACCAATGAAGGCGGTGCGAATCCCGACCATCGGGTTCGCCCGAGCCGCGCCGCCGACGGAGCCGTAGTACGGGGCGTCGCCGAAGTTGAAGACGCCACCGTCGGCCGCGACGAGCCAGTAACCGTGACCGTCGCTCGTCGGCGCGAATCCGACGACTGGGCTGACGAGATGGAGGCGCGCCGCCGAGCCGTAGAACGGCGCGTCGCCGATGCTGAACACGCCGCCGTCGGAGGCGGCCAACCAGCAACCACGTTCGGTGCGGGTCACGGTCATGTCGACGAGCGGGCCGTTGAGGTGCGCGATGTGCCGGTCGTTCAGCCCCTTGAAGCACTCGCGGGTGTAGCGGTCGATCGCCCCGACGTCGCCCGAGCCTGCCGCAACGAGCGCCGTAGCCGAGAGGGCTGCGATCGCCCCCGTCGCAACGAACCGTCGAATTCCGCGCCGCGCGGCGCTGGCCTTATCGAATCGCATTTCTGCTCCCAGCCCATGTGCACGAATAGTGGTCGTCCGACCACGAGTCGTAGTGAGCGAGTATGACCCGACCACTCTGCGAAGTCAACGGGGTAGATGGCCCCACCCCCGGGTTCGAGGCAGCCGGATCGGTTTGCTCACGCCGCTGGCGCGACGAGGGCTCCCGACCAGCCGTGGGGAGCCCTCGAACCGAAACTCGACGATCAAAAGCGGACTTCCGGTGTTCCGCGTGTACCGTCGCCGCGCGGCGCAGTTCCTACGTAGCGCGCTCGTCGTAGTCCGACTCTGACCCCACACAGGGCC
>JBBQYZ010000640.1:0-2663 GCA_038208205.1 Gemmatimonadales bacterium
GGTATCACGGCGCTGCTGCCGGCGGTCGAAGGTGATGTCGGTGGCCCGGTCTCGGCCAGCGTGTTCAAAATCGAGCGCGGTCCGGGGGGTGAGAAAATCGCGTACGTCCGGATGTTTTCGGGGACGGTGCGGACGCGCGATCGGCTCACGTACGGGCGGGACGGCGAGGCGAAGGTCACCGCCATCAGTGTCTTCGACCACGGCTCGGCCGTGCAGCGCGCGACAGTCGCCGCGGGGGAGATCGGCATGCTCCGAGGCCTCGCCGAGGTCCGGATCGGCGATGCGATCGGCATCGCGCGGACGTCCACGGCGGCACAACAATTCGCGCCGCCGACGCTGGCATCCGTCATCGCCCCGCGCCGTCCCGCCGACAGGGGCGCGCTGCGCGTCGCGCTCGACCAGCTCGCCGAGCAGGACCCGCTGATCAATTTGCGGCAGGACGACATTCGGCAGGAGCTGTCCGTCTCGCTCTACGGCGAGGTGCAGAAAGAAGTCATCCAGGCGACGCTGGCCAGCGACTATGGCATCGACGTCGACTTCCGCGAGACGACAACGATCTGCATCGAACGACCGAGCGGTTGCGGCGCAGCCGTCGAGGTGATTCGCGCTGAGAGCAACCCCTTTCTCGCGACGGTCGGGTTGCGTGTCGAGCCGGCCCCGGTCAACAGCGGCGTGCAGTTCCGGCTGGCAAGCGAGGTGCTCGGGACGATGCCGCTCGCGTTTTTCAAGGCGGTCGAGGACAGCGCGCGGGAAACGCTGCAACAAGGGATGTATGGGTGGGAGGTCGCCGATTGCGCGGTCACGATGACGCATTCTGGCTATGCACCGCGTCAGAGCCATGCACATCAGCGCTTCAGCAAGAGCATGTCGAGCACCGGCGAGGACTTCCGCCACCTGACGCCGCTCGTGTTGATGAGCGCGCTGAAGCAGGCGCGGGCAACGGTGTACGAGCCGTGGCATCGCTTCCATCTTGAGATCCCCGGGGACACATTCGGAGCGGCGGTACCCGTGCTGGCGCGGCTGCGGGCCGTCCCGCACACACAGGAGATGCGGGGGCAGTCGTACGTGATCGATGGTGAGATTCCGGCCGCGAAAGTCCACCAGCTTCAGCAACAGCTGCCGGCATTGACGCGTGGCGAAGGCGTGCTGGAGTGCGTCTTCGAGCGCTATCAGCCGGTCGAGGGCACGCCGCCGACGCGACCACGGACGGACCACAACCCGCTCAACCGAAGCGAGTATCTGCTGCACGTCGTGCGGCGGGTGTAAGGGAAGGGGGCGCGCATGTCCGCGAACAAGATGCACGCCGACGAGGTGGACACCGACGTCGACCTCGTGCGCCGATTGCTCACGGCGCAGTTTCCGCGATGGGCGGGGCTTCCGATCGAGCCGGTCGCCTCGACTGGCACCGACAACGCGATCTATCGGCTGGGCGACGATATGTCGGTGCGACTCCCGCGCAGGCAGGGGGCGACGGGCCAGGTCGAGAAGGAGCGTCGATGGCTGCCGGTACTGGCCCCGCACCTCCCGCTCGCGGTCCCGGTCCCCCTCGCCACGGGAGCGCCGGGCGAGGGCTACCCGTGGCACTGGTGCGTGTCGCCGTGGCTCGAAGGCCACGACGCGACGGCCGAACACCTTCGCGACCTCAGCGAGGCGGCGACCGATCTCGCGGCGTTCCTCAAGGCGCTGCAGCGGATCGACACGACCGGCGCGCCGCGGCCCGGGCGGCACAACTTCTTCCGCGGTGTCCCGCTTGCGGTGCGCGACGACCAGATTCGCCAGGCGATCCCCGCCTGGGATGGTCTGATGGACCTCGACGCCGTGACAGCGGCATGGGAGGCGGCGCTCGCGGCGCCGGTCTGGGACGGGCCGTCCATATGGATTCATGGTGATTTGTTTTCGGGGAACATGGTGGCCGCACGAGGCCGGCTGAGCGCGGTGATCGACTTCGGGTGTCTGGGGGTGGGTGATCCGGCCGTCGATCTGTTGGTGGCATGGATACTATTTTCGGGCGAGAGCCGGGCTGTGTTCCGTGCGGCACTGGGCGTCGATGACGCGACGTGGGCGCGCGGCCGGGGCTGGGCGCTGATGGGGCTGGGGGCGCTCCCGTACTACCGCGATACGAATCCGGCGATCGTGGCGCGCGCACGGCATACGATCAGCGAAGTGCTGGCGGACCACGAGCGGTGAGCATGGCGCAACACCAGCTGGAACCGGCGGATCACGGTCCGCTCGACCTGGAGGAGTGCCCGCACCTCGTGCGGCGGGCGTAGCGCGAAAGGAGGTTTGTGTGAAGGACTACGAGCCGGTCATGAGTTTTGGCAAGGATGTGGCCACGGGCGATCCCGGCAGGCTGCGCGGCGACGAGGACGCGACGGTGGCCTTCCTGCGTGATCTGGCGGGCGCGGGCCCGGCGCTGGAGCTGGCAATTGGCACGGGACGCATCGCGCGGCCGCTTTCGGCGCAGGGCATTCGCGTGGACGGCATCGACATCTCGCAGGCGATGGTCGACGTCTTGCGCACGCAACCGGGCGGCGACGGGATCGCCGTGACGATCGGGGACTTCGCCGATGTGCCGGTGGCGGGGATCTATCGGCTGATTTACGTCGTCTTCAACACGCTACACAACTTGCTGACGCAGGACGACGTAAATCAGCCGATAGATC
>JBBQYZ010000641.1:0-2662 GCA_038208205.1 Gemmatimonadales bacterium
GGATGATCTCCTCATCGCGATCGGTGCCGAGCTTGACCTTGAAGATCGGGTACTCCGCAGCTTCCTCGACCTTGCGCCGCAACGCGGCCGCGTCGCCGATCCCGATCGTGAAGCTGGAGCGGGGGGCGCGGGCGGGGTCCAGACCCCACAGCCGGTATACCGGGACGCCGAGCCGCTGGCCCGCGAGGTCGTGCAGCGCGGCGCTCACCGCGCTCTTGGCCGAGCCGTTGCCGCGCAGGACCCGGTTCAGCTCGTTCTCGATCGTCTCGAGCGACCAGGGATCGGCGCGCTCGAGCAGCGGAGCGAACTGCGCCAGCGCGGTCAGAACGGTGTCCGCCGTCTCGCCGTAGAAGCGGCTCGGGTCGGCCTCCCCCCGGCCAACCACGCCGTCGCCGTCGGCAACGCTCACCACGACCACCCGCCACTCGCTGGTTGTCCCCCGTGAGATCGTAAACGGGTGCTTGGTGCGAATGGTCACCACCTCGTGCGACAGCTTCATCTCGCGGTCGGTGTGATGCCGAGACGGCGCGACAGCCAGGCCGCACGCTGCCCCTCTCCGGGCGGCGTCTGGGTGAGATACGCGATCAGTGCATCGGCCAGCTCGTTCCCGCGCTGGTAGCGATCCGCCGGATTCTTGGCGAGGCAGCGCATGGTGATCGCTGCAAGCCCTGGAGGAGTGCGCGAGTCGACGATCTCCGGCGATGGCGGCATCTCGTGCACGTGCTTATACCCGATCGAGTAGGCGTCCGCGCCGTCGAACGGGGGCGCGCCCACGAGCATCTCGTACAGCATCACGCCCACCGCGTAGAGATCGCTGCGACCGTCCACGAGCTTCCCCATCGCCTGTTCGGGCGACATGTACTGCGGCGTTCCCATAGCCCGGCCCGTTGCGGTGAGCCGTTGGTGAAAGCGGGCGGTGGCGATGCCGAAGTCGGTGATCAGCGCGTTGCCGTCCTCGTCGAACAGCACGTTGTCCGGTTTGATGTCCCGGTGGACTACACCGTGGCGGTGCGCGTAATCCAACCCGCTCGCGACCTGCGCCGCCGCCGCTGCCGCCACGGACGGCGCGACAGTGCCATCCCGCACGATCACGTCCGCGAGCGAGCCGCCGGCCATGAACGGCATCACGAGATAGACCGTGCCATCCATCTCGCCATAGTCGAGGATGGAGCAGATGTGGGGGTGGAACAGTTGCGCCGACGACTCCGCCTCACGCCGGAACCGCTCGCGCATCTCGGCGTCACGCGCCAGATGCCCGAGGAGCACCTTGACCACGAGCGCCCGGCCCAGCTCGCCGTGCTTGGCGATGTAGACGCTCGCCATTCCCCCGGTGGCCAGCCGGCGAAAGATCCGGTAGCGCCCCCCGGCCGCCCGGCGCAGCTGATCCAGCTCCTCGTCCGGCTTCTCGCGCGGCGCGTCCGGGAGCTCCGGCAGCTCCGCAGTGCACCGCACGCAGCTTGCCGCGCCCCCGCGATTCCAGGTGCCGCAGTCAGGACAGAACACGACTCACGCTCCGAGCTCCACTCGCACGAAATCATACGGCGGCCACGGCCCCGTCTGCTCGAACTCCAGCTCGCCATGGCGCGGTGCGATCTCGCGCACGTGCCGGGTGAACTGCTCCCACTCGTCCGCGGGAACGAGGAAGGCGCCGCTGAGCAGCGTCGCTCCGTCGCCCCGCAGCGGCACCGCGGCCACGGCGTGGCGACGCAAGAGACGGAAGGCGTCGGACGCCACCGCGGCCGCTTGCCCTGGAGCGCTCTTTGGCGCCGGACCCGACCGCTCGGTGATGTGGACACGCGCCTCGCACCGGCCGTTCACGAAACGTATTCCCTCACTGAGCGCGATGTAGTTCATGTCGAGCCACCGTCTCACGTGCTCGGTGGACCGGAAGACTGTGCCGAAGGGTGCGGGAAGGATCGGCGCGCGCTCGAAGACATTGTGGACCACGCGCCGGTAGGTCTCGAGCGCTGCTTCGCTCGCCTCGACCGCGGCGAACGATGACCCGCGCACCACCGCGCCCAGCCGGGCAAAGGGAATCACGGTGACGTCGGGTACCGCGACTGCGGAATCGCCGTCATCGAGCGACGCGACGCCGAAGAGCCGGAGCCCGCTCAGAGCCACTTCCGCCACCGCAGCAGCGCAACGAGAGCGCCGCCCACCACCAACTGGACCACGAGCATGACCCAGAATCCGTAACGGTCCTGCGAGAACGGGATATGGGCGAAGTTCATCCCCCACATGCCGCTGATGACCACGAACGGCAGGCTCAGCGTGGCGACGATACTGAGTCCTTTCGTCGCGGTGCTCAGCCGGTTCGACACCTGCGTGAGGTACGCATCCAGCGTGCTGCCCAGCATCTCGCGGTAGATGTCGAGGCTGTCGTTGATCCGGAGCACGTGATCGTAGACATCCCGGAAGTAGACTTGCGCCTCGGGCGTCACCAGGAGGCTCGGTCGGTTGGTGAGAACCCCGAACACGTCACGCTGCGGCGCCAGATGCCGGCGCAGCGAGAGCACGAGACGCTTCACCCGGAAGATCTCTCTCTGCGCTCCCGGATCGAACGTCTCGAAGACGCGCTCGTCGAGCGAGTGCGTGAACTCGTCGATCTGGTCGAGAATCGGGAAAAACGCGTCGACGGCCACGTCCAGGACAGCATGCATGA
>JBBQYZ010000642.1:0-2661 GCA_038208205.1 Gemmatimonadales bacterium
ATGGTATTTGATCCTTACTAGTCCAGGTTGGCTGTCGCCCCCTCACGGGGGCGCGGATCGAAACAATAATGAAGCCCTTGACGAGACCGACGTTGCGCGTCGCCCCCTCACGGGGGCGCGGATCGAAACCGCTTCGGCTTCCAATATGGCGCTGGCCAGACCGCTACCCCGACATGTTTGGTCATAACCCGAACCTCAAGCCTGATCCGTACGGTCCGGCCGCCGCTAGAGCGCTCCTCGCCAGTGCAGGCTATCCGAACGGGTTCGACGTGACGCTGGCAGCACCGAACGACCGTTACACCAACGATCAGAAAGTGGCCCAGGCGGTCGCCGCAATGCTGACTCGAGTTGGCATCAGGGTCTGTGTGGAGGCCATGCGGGCATCTTGTATGTTCCCGCGCGGGGCCTGGGGCGACTTCCGCTTCTTCCTGACCGGCATCGGCTCCGGTTCCGGGGAGGGCAGCCATACACTCAGGGCCATGATGTACACCCCCTCGCCCATGAAAGGCCACGGCAACTCCAACTACGGCGATTACTCGAATCCCAATCTCGACCGTCTCATCGATCAAGCCATGACGACGGTCGACAACGCCAAGCGCGAGGCCCTGCTACACGAAGCGATCGCCCTCGCCATGCAGGACTATGCCGTCATGCCGGTCTACTGGGAGGTGAGCGCCTGGGCGCGTCGCGCCGCGATCGACTACACGGCGCGGGTCGACCAGTACAACTCGGCGATGCTCGCCCGGCCGGCGAACACGCAGTGAGATGGGGCAGGCCGGACCGTCTGGGTCGCTGCTCGATGGTCTCGGTTCGGTCGGGTACGATCTTGATCGGCCGGAATGTGTCCTGTGCACGGCGTCCGGCCTGCTCCACACCGCCGACTGGCGCGGCGTCGCGCTTACCACGTGTGACGGGCGCTCGCGAGTGGTGATCGCCGGTACGCCTGCGTCGGACGGTCCCTTGCGCCCGAACGGGATCGCGCTGCGCCGCGATGGCTCCTACCTGGTCGCTCATCTCGGGACCAGGGGCGGGGGCGTCTATCGCCTCCACGCCTCCGGCGAGCTGGTCCCGGTCGTGCTTGAAATCGAGGGCGTTCCCGTCCCGCCGACGAATTTCGTGCTGCTCAACCAGTCCGGTCGGTTGTGGATCACGTTCAGCTACACGAAAGCCGCATCCGAGCAGCGCTTCGTCAAGGAGACTGCGACGGGCTGCATCGCCGTCCTGGACCAGCGTGGCTTGCGTGTCGTGGCCGACGGGCTGAAATTCACCAACGAGGTCCAGATCGACCCGGCGGGGCGCTGTCTCTACGCCAACGAAACTTACGGACGGCGCCTGTCGCGCTTCGCGCGCGGCGAGCACGGGGTGCTCGGGCCACGTGAGACCGTCACCGAGTGTGGTCCCGGCATCTTCCCCGACGGCATCGCCTTTGACGTCGAGGGCGCGGCCTGAATCACGAGCGTCATCAGCAATCGCGTCGTCCGCGTTGAGCCCTCCTCCGGCGAAATCCAACTCGTGCTGGATCACAGCGATCCGGCGCAGGTTGACGCGATCGAGGCGGTGTATCAGCGGGGTGCGCTGAGCGCGGACATGCTGCGCACCGCCAACGGCTCGCGCCTCGACAACCTCACCAGCCTTGCCTTCGGCGAGCGGGATCTCAGGACAGCTTTCCCCAGAACGGAGAGCGAACATGACCTCATTCAAGAGCACTGGCCCGAGCGAGCAAGTTGTATTCAGCGTGGCCGTGCACGCGACGGAGAGACGCAGGAAGTTACACTTTGGGCGCAGCCATTGCGTGCTAATCGTGCATTCTGGTTCGACCCGCCTCAGCGAGCGATCGAGGAAATGGCCTCTCCTGACAACGGCAACGCTTCCGGAGTCCGCATCGGGTTCGCCGCAACCCATGAAGATGTCACCCGGACGCTCCTGTACTGGATGGATGTCGAGGCCCTGACGCCGCCCGACGCCGAAGACGACCGCGACACCGACGCCCGGGGCACGTTCGAGGCCCGCCACGTGCCGGACCGCGACTTCCCGTGGCGCGACGCCACGTTCGGCCACCCCGACAAGCGCTACAAACACTTTGTCCGCTTCGGTATCTTCGGCCGGGAACGCTATCAGGCTGACATCATTCGCGCGCTGTCGACGGCGCCCGAGGTGGACCACGACACCAGGCCCGCGGCCGCGGCCAAGCGGTTCGGCTTCGCGGGCGTGTTCGAGGTGAGCCAAGACGGCAGGGCCATTCCCGACAGCCTGCTGATGCCCGCCTTCGGGTTGGCCTTCGAGAGCCTGCGGTCGGTTGCTGCCGCTGATCTGGACGACGAGCTCGAGGCGTTCCGCCGTCGCATGAGGGCCACGTTCAACGAGGTGGTGGACGCCTATGCGGGCGCCGAGCGCCGGGTCGACGAAGATTTCGTGGAAGCTATGCGCGATGTGGCGTCGGGTACCCTGACGTGGCTGCGCGACTTGCCGCTGGCCGTGGTGCGCTCCGCCGTGGCGAGCGTTTTCGTCGAGGTCGAGTCTAAGAAGGAGAGGGACGCCGCCGGAACGCCCGTGAAGGTCCGCAAGGAGCGGCACCGCAAGGCGGAACTCCCACCCTTGGACAGCTTCTACTTCGAAGACATCCGGCTCGTGACGCGGGCGGTGCGCAACGGGAACGGCGGC
>JBBQYZ010000643.1:0-2650 GCA_038208205.1 Gemmatimonadales bacterium
GAAGCGAGTCGGGATACCGAATCTCGCCGTCGACGAGCCGCGCCCGTGCGCGACGGTGAACGGGCCGTCGACGACCTTGAGCGAGTCCATGTCGAAGACGTAGCCGCGCGGTGTCGTGCTCGGCAGGCCATAGTCCACGAAGTACAGATACGGCTTCCGCACCTCGTCAGGGTGCGTCGTCCGATACGAGAAGTAGCTCCGGAACGCGTTCTCGAGCGCTTCCGCCCGGCTGAGCGGGCGCACCGCACCCGTAAGAGCGTCGAGCGCGACTCTGGTCACCGGCGCGACCTCACCCGCCGCCCGCCCTGCATCCACCGATGCTGCCAGCAGCGGCTTCGCACTGACGAAGGAGACCGCCGCGTTCAGCACCGGGCCGTTGGCGTTGTCGCCAATCACGAATTGCGCGCCGGCGAACACGAGGGCGCTCGCGCCAAGCAGCAGGTTCAGCCGGGTCGTGTTGGGACGCATGAGCCTCGTCGGCAAGAGTCGGCGATGACGCCGGACGTGATGAGCGGCAGGAGCGGCACTGGCCACTTCTGCGTTGGATGTCGTGCTCGCTCGAGTACCCCCCGCATACCCCGATCCCGCGGCCAGGTTCCAGCGTTGCCGCTCGCGGCGCAGGAAGGCACCGTCGAGATACTGCACGTGCTCAGGCCATTGATCGTCGTGATGCCCGGCGCCGACGAGCTCGACCCGTACCGCGACTGACGCTGCGCGGGCGGCGCGTCGTCAGTACGCCAGCACTTCCCGGCCGTAGCGGTCGGCCGCGTAGCACACCAGCGCGCCGGCCGGCGGTCTGCCTTGCACCCGGCCGCGTGCGCCCGCGCGCAGCACGAGCGCCTCGACCGGCGACCGATAGAAGATCGTGCGCGGCCGTCCGTCAGGCGTGCGTTCGGCGTCCAGTACGGCGCAAGCCGGAATGGTGCGCCGGTCGCCGTTGCCGAAGTCCACGACCATCGCGCCGCCGCCAGTCACCTGGTACGGCGATCCACTGAAGTCCGGGCCGCCCAATGGTGTCTCGACGCGGCTTCGTTGGAAGGCGTCGGCCTCGTCATACAGCGGTCGTCCGGTCGCGTCGTACACCTGGCCGCCGTAGCCGGCGGACGGATAGTACGACGACACGCCGGGCGCCGGGTAATAGATCACCGGCGGCACGAGGTACGGCGTCCCGCGATGTGGAGAGAGCCTCCCGGCGGGCCGCTGTCCACCCTGACGCGCTGGATCCGATCCGCCGCGTGGATCGACGCGCGGCGCCGTCTGCCGAGGGGGCGCCGCGGTGGCTGCCGTCCCGACTCTCGGTCGCTGGGCCTGAGCCGACCACGTCGCAGCGGGGATCACGAGTGCGCCGGCCATCACGACGAGCGCAGCGCGTGCCGCGCGACCTGTCCGCTTCATCCGCTCCTCCAGCGCTTCCTTGATTCGAGCCGCCGCGTTCTGCGGCACCCGACTCCTACCCTGCCGGTCATCGCAGGTTGCGTGCGCCTTCGCCTTCGGCGGTGGCGCCGCCGGTTGGCGTATCGAGTCGGTTCGCACCATCTTGGGCCCGGCCCTCCATCGGAGCGATTCCCGAGCGGGCTGCCCGCTGCGCTTCCTCGATCACCGAGCTGACATGGCTGTGCGACTGCCCATCCCGAGTCCCGGCGTGCGCTTTCCGCCACCCGTGCTCTTTCTCGCCGGCCTCGCGATCGGTTGGGCGCTCGACAGACGGTGGCACGCGCTGCCACTCTCGTCTCGCGCTGGCGTCAACGGCTATGCGGGCCCGTTGCTCGTGATGGCGGGACTGGCACTCGTCGCGTGGGGAATGCTCACCTTTCGCGCCGCGCGCACGGCCATCGTTCCCAATCACGCCGCCAGCACGCTGGTGGCGAGCGGCCCGTATCGGTTCACTCGAAATCCGATGTATACGGGTCTGACGATCGCCTACGTCGGTGCCGCGATCTGGCTCGATTCCGGCTGGTCGCTGATCATGCTGCCGCTCGTCCTCGTCCTCTTGGTTAGGCTCGTGATCCGGCGCGAGGAGGCGTATCTCGACGATGCGTTCGGGCGCGAATACGCGAGCTACCGGTCGCGCGTCGGCCGATGGTTCTAACACACCTCTCCGTGGCGGGCCGGATCTCACGCGCGTCAGTGCTCATCGCGCGGGCTGCTCGCCGAACAGGTGCAGCTGATCGTACATCTCGTGTCGCTCCGGAGCGGGCCGCTCGACCCGGCCGGCGCGTGTCGTCGCGCGCTGGCGGGCCACCCCTCGATGACGTAGCATGGGCGCGTCATCTCACCTGAGGAGCGTTCCGATGCTACGAGCCTGGTCCCTCGCCGTCCTTGTCGTCACCTCGGCCGCCGCGCCGGCGGTTGCCCAGTCCGTACAATATCGCTCCGCCGCGGGCGTGGAGTATCGCGCGCAGGCCGACACCGGGCCCGTCGCGCGCGCCCAGCAGGCGCTCGCGGCCGATCCGCGAAACCTGCAGCGGTTCATCGCGCTCGGCGTCGCCCAGGCTGGGGCGCGGCAGATGCGCGAGGCAGTCGCGACCTTCACGCGCGCGCTCGCCGTGGCCCCGAACGATCCGATGCTCTATCGCTGGCGCGGCCACCGTAACCTCTCCGTTCGCCAGCTCGACGATGCGATGGCCGACCTCACGCGTGGGTACGGCCT
>JBBQYZ010000644.1:0-2647 GCA_038208205.1 Gemmatimonadales bacterium
GTTTCCGGCCCCGTTCTAACTACAATGACCGCACGTGATTACCATCACACCGCTTGCTGTCGCTACCGAGCACGAGGACTGCATTGGAGCCGACCCACAGACATGAGCGCTGGTCGTCGACTGGCGCCTAACGGTTCGATGGAGGACCACACTGTATGCACGGAGCCGTCTCAGCAGCTCTCGACCGATCGATGACCAACGCCCGACGAAGGCGCTGGTCGGAGCAGGGGCGCACGAGCAAGAGCGCGATCGTCCTCGAGATCACCCCGAAGACCCGGCCTCTTCCCATGGCTGAGATTGCACCGGACAGCCGTCGGTTCGAGGAGGTGCTGCCGCGCGAGCGGTACGAGACGCTCAACCGCGCTCTTAACGTCGTGATCGCGTTGGTGGCGCTGGTGTGCCTCGCACCTGTCATGCTTCTCGTCGCCCTGGCGATCAAGCTGACCTCCGAGGGACCCGTCTTCTACTCGCAGATTCGCGTCGGAATGGACCGTCGCTACGGCCAGCTGCGGCGCGATTCTCGCCGCGTGTATGATCAGGGTGGCAAGCCGTTCCGGATGTTCAAGTTCCGCACGATGCACGTCAACGCCGAGGCGGACGGCCGTGCGGTGTGGGCGCAAAAGGCGGATCCCCGCGTGACGCTCGTCGGTCGCGTGCTCCGCCGGACCCGTCTCGACGAGCTGCCGCAGCTGCTGAACGTGGTGCGGGGCGAGATGAACATCGTCGGTCCGCGTCCCGAGCGGCCGACCATCTTCGCCGACCTTCGTGAGGGGATCCCCGACTATCCGATGCGGCAGCGGGTGAAGCCGGGGATCACGGGGTGGGCACAGATCAACCAGGCGTACGACGTGTGCGTTGACGACGTCCGCCGGAAGGTCGAGTACGACCTCGAGTACGTGCAGCGGCAGGGACTGCTGGAGGATCTCCGGATCATGACGATGACGCTGCCGGTGATGCTCTTCCGCCGGGGGGGCTGGTAGAGCCGGAACCGAACCACCGTCCCAGCGACGCGGTCTCCAGCGGGGGCGCCAGGTGGCGCCCCCGCTGTGCGGTCGCACCGTTGTGTGCCGCTTCGCGCGCCGCAAGATTCAGCTCGCATCCACGCCCTACCCCGTCCGAGCCACCCGCCGCCCATGCCGAATACTCCTGCACGTCCGGGCCACCTGGCAGCGGACGATCGCGTGCGTGTCGCGTTCGTCATCGACAACATGCGGGTGGGCGGGACGGAGCTGAATGCCGTGCGCACTGCGGAGCAGCTGGACCGTACCAGGTACGACCTGCGAGTCGTCTGCTTTGACAGCGAGGGGCCGCTCACGGAGCGCTATCGGGCGATCGGGGTACCTGTGGTCTCCATGACACTTCGCAGCCTCTACGGTCCCTCCATGCTCTCCACCGGGTGGCGCTTCGCGCGATACCTCCGGACGGAGCGCGTCCAGATCGTACACGCCCATGACATGTACAGCAACGTCTTTGCGACGGCATGGGCCCGGCTGGCCGGGGCACCCGTCGTGATCGCGAGCAGACGCTGGTGGCACTCGCTGCCGAACAGGAAGCTGCAGCTTGGTAATCGCTTCGCCTTCCGCATCGCCGGGGCGGTTCTCGCGAACAGCCCGCAGGTGGCGCGCTCGGTGCATGAGTCGGAAGGGGTGGCGATCGATCGCATCTGGACCATCACGAACTTCGCCGACGAGGGCGCCTTCGAGCCGCTCGGCCCCGGTGAGCGCGAGCGCATGCATCGCGAGTGGGGGGTGACCGACGGCGCGGTCGTGATCGGCTCCGTCGCTCGGCTCGTTCCGGTGAAGGATCACGCTACCCTGGTCGAGGCCTTCGCCGTGTTGCGACTCGGCGATGCCGCCGTCCACCTCGTACTCGTGGGCGATGGCGAGTGCCGAGAGGGCCTCGCAGCGCGCGTCGCGCGGTTGGGAATCGCCGATCACGTCACCTTCGCGGGCGAGCTGCGGACTGGCGGCAACTACCATCGCTACATGGATATCTCGGTGCTCTCCTCGCTCAGCGAAGGCTTCCCCAACAGTCTCGTCGAGGCGATGGCGGCATCGGCGCCGGTCGTCGCGACGGCCGTCGGGGGAAACGTGGATGCGGTGGAGGCGGGAGTGACAGGCGTGCTCGTCCCACCAGGCCAGCCGCAGGAGCTGGCGGACGCGCTGTCGCGACTGGTGCGGAGCGAGTCGTTGCGCCGCGAGTATGGCTCCGCCGGCCGCGCGCGCGCGATGTCGGCGTATCGTGCCGCGTCTGCGGTCGGCGCGCTCCAGTCGATGTACGACATCCTGCTCGCGAGGGCGGCTGCATGACCGCGCCGGCGGTGCGGAGACGGGTATTCCCCCAGGCCACTATTCCCGCGACGGATGCGCTCGCCGATGACGGCAACGTGCCGTTCCTGACGGGAATGGAATGGAGCCCGGCCTACGTCGCCTTCCTCTGCTACATCTTCGCGATCGTGACCTACCGGCTGCCGATCGGCACGGCCTCGATGGTGATCGCGCTCGTGACGCTCCCGCTGGAGAAGCGGCCCCTCCGCTTTCCGCCGCTGCTGGGATGGCTAGTGGCCCTGTTGGTTTGGGCGGCCGTCGGCTGGACGACAACAGAGTATCCAGACCTCGTCTACGACAACGTCGTCGAGTTCTCGAAG
>JBBQYZ010000645.1:0-2641 GCA_038208205.1 Gemmatimonadales bacterium
CCCTGCGACTGCGCGCCGAGCGGTTCCGTGCTGCCGCAAGATGCGCCTGCACCGAAGAATGCAGCGCCGGTGAGAAAGGCAAGGATGTTCCGTCGCATCGCCGAGCTCCTGGTGTATCGTGGGTCGTGCCCGGTAATGGCAATTCGCACTCTGAGACGCTAGTAGGCGACGACGAACGCGGCGGTCCATCCTGAAGGCATGCGACTCATCACCGCGGACCATGCTCCGTTGCCGTACACCACGCCGCAGAAGGTGACATACGTCCCCGTGGTCCCACCCCCGACCGCGAGCCAGACCCCGCTTGACGGCGCGCTCGCCATGTAGCAGTCCACTGCCGGCGGTTGCGTGGGATTGGTGCCGGCGGCGGCCGGCAGAACCGCGACCGCGCCGTAGTAGCCGCTGCTCGCCGAGTACGTCGCGGGCGCTGTCAGTATGATCTTCGTGGTGCCCGGACCGATGGGGCCCACAGGCCCTTGCGGTCCGGTCGGACCCATCGGACCAGCCGCGCCCTCCTTCCCAGCGCAGGCGGCGAGGGAGATTACGGCGGCGAGCGTGAAAAGGACGCGGCGCATGGACGGGTGCCGCAGAACGGGGTGGGTTCGTTCACGGGCACATATGCCCGGAGGCGCTAGCGTAAGTGTTGGGGCTGACCGCGACCGTTACGGTACGGGGAACTGATCCCAGATGGGCCCCGTTCTCCTGCGCATCGCGCAGCTCCCGAAGTTCGATCGCGGCCTCTGGCACCCGTATCGCCGCGCGTGGGCGAGCTCGCGAAAGCACCTGCCCGACGTGGACGTGAGCCGGGCCGGCGGGTGGCGCGACCTGGCCACGATGAAGGCGTCGTACCGGCAGGCGGACCCCGAAACGATGCTGCGAGCGATCGAAAACGCGCCGGGCAGTCACCAAACGGGCACCGCCTCCCAGCGAACGTCGGACGGCACAACGACTTGGTCCGCGGCTCAGATCTCCCAGTTCGACAGCACGACTCCATGCTCCGGCCGCGACTCGGGGTGGCCCGCGAGCGTCATGCGCAGGTCGGTCCAGCGCACTCGTGCCCCCATCGCGATGAGCCGGCGATAGACCTCGTCGTAATCTCCCTGCACCCGGAACGCGACGCGCCGCGTTCCGCTCCGGCGTGCATAGTCGCACAGCGCGCGCACCATCGGTTCGAGCGAGCGCTCGTCGTCCAGAACCATCTTGAGCACGCGCAGCTCCTCGCGCACGCGCCCTTCCACCAACGGCGCGGTGTGGCAGAGCGCGAAGCCCGCCAGGGCGGCGCCCGTACGCAACAGCACGGTGTCGCCAAGCGCGAGGGACTCGGTGAGCTCGATCTCGCGCGTAAAGTCGTAGCCCGGCCGGAGACCCGTCACGAGGTCGTGGGCGGCCGCCAGCTCGTCGTCGCGCTCACGTGAGTTCATCCGGCCAAGCAGCTCCGCAGGACGCTCGTCCATCGCAGCGTCGAGGGTGAGCGTGATGGTGAGGCGGCCGGGCGCGAAGCCGAGCCGGGAGTAGAAGCCGATGTTGTCCATCGTTCGGGGCATGGTCTCGAGGCCGATCACGCGGGCGCCCTCGCGCGCCAGCCACTCCACGCCTCGCTCGACGACCTCCTTGCCGGTGCCGCTGCCTTGGTACTCCGTGCGCACGGCGAGGGGCCCCATCCATCCCTCCACCCCCGAGCGGTGCACCATGTTGAAGGCGGCGATGTTCCCCCGTCCGTCGCGCCAGACCAGCGCCCCGTCGGCCGCGTCCTCGATCGCGTAGCGCCAGACCTGGGGGTTCAGGTTGGGCACGCGCACGCCGACCATGCCGTCGCGACGATAGCGCTCCGTGAAGGCATCACTGAACACGACGTTGAGGGCAGGAATCTCCTCCACCCGGGCCGGAAACGGACCCTCGACGGGCGGGAGTGACCGCCAGCTTCGCGCGCCGGCCATCAGTCGGCTGCGGCGGCAGTCTCGAGCAGCTCGCCGTCGACGGCGCCCGGCTCGAGCGTGGCGACGACGGAGGTCCCCGTCTCTTCGTCGTACCGCACATTGATGACGCGGTCGAGCCCTTCCCGCACCTGCTCGATGTGCGTGATCAGGATGACCTGCTCGAACCGGTCGCCCAGACCGCGCAGCAGCTCGACGACGTTCTGGCGGCGCGACTCATCGAGCGAACCGAACACCTCGTCGAGGATGAGCAGAGAGAAGCTCTGCCCCGCGCGTTCGGCAATCATCTGCGAGATCGCGAGGCGGAGGCAAAGATTGGCGATATCCTGTTCGCCACCAGAGATCACCGGCTTGGGCACGCCATCCTCGAGCACGGTGAGGTTGTAGCTGTCGTCGAGCTCGAGCTCGTCGTAGCGCGCGTCGGTCAGCTCGGTGAGGAAGGCGCTCGCCAGCTCGCTCATCTCGGGTCGCAGCTGCACGTTGAGGTCCGTGCGCAGGTCGGTGTAGGCGCGATCGAGCTCGTCGTGCAGGCGTTTCTGCCGGTCGAGCGAGTCCAGGGTTGCCCTGGCGCGCGCCATCTCGGCTCGCGCCTGCTCGGCGCGCTGCACCGCCGCGCCGGCGCCGGCTGCCTCTCCCACCGCTGCGACGGCGTCCAGCTCGGCGCGGCGCAGCTCCGCGGCGGCCGCGTCATGACGCGTGCGCAGCTCTCC
>JBBQYZ010000646.1:0-2630 GCA_038208205.1 Gemmatimonadales bacterium
ACTGCAGAAACGTGCTGATCTCGCTTCGCCATGCCTCGTCCCAGTGGTGCTCGCCGTCGTCCTCGCTGCCGGGGGGATGCGGCACCCAACGGTTCGTGCGCTCCTTGTAGCGCAGGTACTCGCCCCCGAAGATCGACTCGAGCACTCCCTCCTCGTAGCGCACGATGAGCGTGTACTCGACCGCGAACAGCAGTACGGCGATGGGGATGAACCAGAGGACGTCGGAGATCACGGTGAAGCCGATCCAGATGAGGAGGTTTCCCACGTAGAGCGGATTTCGCATCCAGGCGAACACGCCATACGTCACGAGGCGCTGCACCGTGCGCGAGCGCCGACGCGTCACCGTGCCGGCCGCGGCCACCCCCGACAAGCGGACCGCCTCGCCCAGCGCAATGCTCAGGAACCCGAGCAGCCAGTTCATGGCGTCCGGCGTGCCGTGCGCCAGCAGGGGGACGAGCAGGAAGGGGACGGGCAGCCACCCGCGATGCCGGAACAGGACGGCGCCGATGCGGGCGCTCGTGCTGCGCTCGGCCTCGGAGATGGCGGAGTCCGGAGCGGCGGCGGGCGGAGTGGGCGGAACGGAAGACGTCATGTCGGAGCGGGGGCGCGGGAGTGCGGTGGCGAAAGGTCACCCCGCCACCGGCAATGCTCAAGCGGCGGAGCAAAAGCGGCTCATCGCGCGCCGCGCGCGCCTTCGTCCTCGGGCCAATGAGGCAGGAGCGTGCGCCATTCCTCGGGCACCCGCACCGGCTTGCCCGAGCGGTCGATCGACACGAACACGATCGACGCCTGCGCCACGAGCACGCCGCTCGCCACCTTCTTCACGTCCTGCTTCACGATGTAGCTCGTGTTCTTGACGGCCAGTAGGCCGCTGCGGATCGCCAGATCGTCGCCGGGCAGCGACTGCGCGTAGTAGTCGATGTCGACATGCCGCACCACCGACCACACCGGGACGCTCGCGAAGTCGCGCACCCCGCCAACGTCTTGACGCTCCAGCAGCTCCCAGCGGGCGCGCTCGAGGAAGGCGAGCATGTTCGCGTGGTTGACGTGCCCGAGCATGTCGCAGTCGGCGGGATACACGTGGAACACGACTTCGGGCAGCGCGTCCGTCATCGGGCGTGGGATGAGAGGTCGGAGCGCGCGGTCGTCGGCGCGGCGTCGCCGGCGGCCATCCAGCGCCCGTCAAATGTTAGCCAAAACAGGACGCGCCCGGGAGGCGCGGCGCGCGCGCGCGCGAGGGCGACGGCGAACGCCTTCGCGCTGTAGGTGCCTTCGAGCGCCGGGCCGCCGGCGGCCAGCAGCGCGGCCGCCGCGGCGCGTCCCTGCGCGGTCTCGCGACCGTATGCACCGCCGTAGGCGACGTCTTCCACTTCGAGCCGGTCGTCCGGTATCGACGGCGCGGCGCACGCGGCGAGCCGCCCGAGCAACGCCGCCGTGCGACGTGCCAGGTGCAGTACCCGACGGCGATTGGCCACGATGCGCGGCACGACGCGCACGCCCACGACGCGGATGTCGAGCTCCGCGAGCGCCAGTCCCACCAGCAGCCCCGCCGCGGTGCCGCCGCTGCCGAGGGGGACGACGATCAGCTCCGGCGCGGGCACGCCGTCGCGCACGAGCTGGCCCGCCATCTCCAGCGCCGCCGAAACGTGACCGAGCGCGCCCAGTGGCACGCTGCCGCCGGCCGGCACCCAATGGACGCGTTGCGTCAGCCGGCGCATGCCCGCCCGTAGATAGGCCTCCGCCACCGAGCGCGCCGGCGTCACGTCGGCCAGCGACGCGAGCTCGCGCGCCGTCGCGCGGGCGACGTCATGCGTCTCCTGCGGCCAGGTGATGACGGCGGTGCGCAGACCCAGCGACGCGCCATGGCGCGCGACCGAGAGCGCGTGGGTCGAACCGGTCGCGCCCACCGTGAGCACCGTCGCGCCTGTTGCCACGCCGCCGAGTAGTGGCTCGAGCGCGCGCACCTTGTTGCCGCCCAGCAGCGGTGCGCTCAGGTCGTCGCGCTTCAGGAGGAGCGTCGTGTCGCCGACCCGCCAACGCTCGACCGGCGACTCGGCGACGCCGAGGTCGGCGCGCGCCAGCGACGCGAGCGTGGGAAAGCGCGCGATGAGCGCGCGCACGACCTAGCCGCGCGCGGGCGCGCCGCCGTGCAGCGGCTCGTCGAGCGCCGGATCGAACCCGCCGCTCGCGCCGGTGTCGGGCGCGCGCTGCACGTAGAGTATCTGCACGATCACCATCACGGTGGCGAGCATCGGCACCGCGACCATCAGCCCGAGGAACCCGAAGACAAGCGCGAGCAGTGCCTGCGACAGCACGGTGAGCGCCGGTGGCAGGTCCATCCCGCCCTTCATCAGCAGGGGGATGAGGATGTGGTTCTCGAGGAACTGGATTCCCATGTACACGAGCGCCACGACGAGCGCCTTCTCGGGCGAGTCGAGGAACCCCATCGCCACGGCGGGCACCGCACTGAGGATCGGGCCGACCGTCGGGATGAACTCGAAGAGGCCGGCGAGCAGGCCCAGTGCGAAGGCAGCCTTCACTCCGAGGAGGAGCAGCGCGACGGTGCTCACCGTGCCGATGACCGCCATCGCGATGAGCTGAGTGACGAGCCACTTGCGCAGCACCACGGC
>JBBQYZ010000647.1:0-2626 GCA_038208205.1 Gemmatimonadales bacterium
CGCGGCGAGTTCCTCTCGCTTCTTGGTCCCTCCGGCTGCGGCAAGACGACGGCGCTCCGGCTGCTCGCCGGATTCGAGCAGCCGACGGAGGGATCGATCAAGATCGGCGGCGTCGACGCGGTGGGCATCCCGCCCTACCGCCGGAGCGTCAACACCGTCTTCCAGCACTACGCGCTGTTCCCGCACATGACCGTGCTCGAGAATGTGGGCTACGGGCTCAAGCAGCGCAAGACGCCGCGTGGCGAGCGGCGGCGCCTCGCAGAGGAGGCGCTCGACCTCGTGCAGCTGCGCGGCTATGCCGAGCGCCGGCCGCGCGAGCTGTCCGGCGGCCAGCAGCAGCGTGTTGCGCTGGCGCGCGCGCTCGTGCTGCGCCCGCGGGTGCTGCTGCTGGATGAGCCGCTCGGCGCCCTCGACCTCAAGCTGCGCCGCGAGATGCAGATCGAGCTGAAGCGCATGCAGAGCCAGCTCGACCTGACGTTCGTCTACGTCACGCACGACCAGGAGGAGGCGATGTCAATGAGCGACCGCATCGCCGTGATGTCGCGTGGACGCATCAAGCAGCTCGACCGTCCGCAGGAGATCTACGACCAGCCGGCGAGCGCGTTCGTCGCCGGCTTCATCGGCGACATGAACTTCGTCGAGGGCACGATCATCGAGCGCGATGCGAGCGGCTGGCACGCGCAGGTCGGCGCGCTGACCGTGCGTGGGGTCGGCGAGGCGCAGCGTGGCGCGCCGGCTCTCATCGGCGTGCGACCGGAGAACGTGACGATCACCCCTGGATCGGCGCAGTCCGAGGGCAACCATTTCGTGGCGACGCTGATCGCCGCGATGGTGCTCGGCGACCAGGTGGAGCTGATCGCCGAGCTCCCGGGGGGCAAGCAGATCGCGGCGCGCGAGCAGCGTGCGCGAGCCGGCGTCGCGGTCGAAAGGCTCTCGGCGGGAGACACCGTGGTCATCCACTGGCCGCCCGAGGCCTCGATGCTGCTCGAGGGATCCCCGCCGGCGCCGGAAACGACCGCGTGAGACGGGCGCGATCGTTCACTCCGCGCTACCCGCCACGGCTGACGTTGCCGGTGCTGCTCTACGACGCGGTCTTCTTCCTCGGCCCGCTCACGATCCTGATCGTCTTCTCGCTCGCAGAGACGGTGGGATTCGGGCAGGTCTCGTACGCCCTCAGCGGCGGGAATTTCCGCCAGCTCTGGAACTCGCTCTACTTCGGCATCTTCAAGACGACCATCGAGATGGCGACCATCGGCACCGTGCTCACGCTGCTCGTCGGCTACCCGATGGCCTACTGGCTGGCGCGCTGTGTCCGCAATGCGAAGTCGCTCGCGCTGATCCTCGTGATCGTGCCCTTCTTGACGTCATTCCTCATCCGCACGTACGCCTGGTTCATCATCCTCGACCCCCAGGGATTCCTCGTGGGCTGGGTTCACGACCTCGGCTTCAACGGATGGCGTCCCCTGTACTCCACCCAGGCGATCGGCATTGGGCTCGTCTACAACTACCTCCCGCTCCTGATCCTCCCGGTGTATGCGTCACTCGAGCGAATGGATTGGAGCCTCGTCGACGGCGCCCTCGACCTCGGGGCGTCGCCGATCAAGGCGTTCCGCGATATCACGCTCCCGCTCAGCCTGCCAGGACTCGTGACCGGGGCGCTCCTGGTGTTCATCCCCATGACGGGCGAGTACGTGATCCCCTCACTGCTCGGCGGCGGCAAGCGCGAATTCGTCGGCAACGCCGTCGGGGACCAGTTCCTCGTCGCGCAGAACTGGCCTTTCGGCGCTGCGATGGCGATCGCGCTCATGCTCGTCCTCAGCATCTTCCTGATCGTCTACCTCGCGTTCGCGACGCGGGAGGAGCAGTTCGGTGCCTAGCGCCAGGCACGCGCGCATGGACGGTCGGCGCGTCCTCACAAGCTGGGCCATGCTCGTTTACGCGTTCCTCTACGCGCCGATCGTCGTCGTCGTCATCTTCGCCTTCAACAGCAACCGCCAGGTGACGATCTGGCACGGATTCACGACGCACTGGTTCGCCGACGCATGGAACAACCAGATCTACCGCAGCGCGCTCGAAACGAGCCTCAGGATCGCCCTTGCGAGCTCTGTTCTCTCCACCGTCCTCGGCACCGCCGCCGCACTTGCGTTGGCACGCATGCGCCGCCGCTGGCGGATGCCCTTCGATGCGCTCGTCTACCTCACGCTCGTCGTGCCCGAGATCGTGATCGCGGTCGCCTCGCTGATCTTCTTCGTGCGCTTCCATGCCCGCGTCGCGACGTTCCCGGTTCTGGGCCAGACGACGATCCTCCTCGGCCACACGGTCTTCAACGCGTCGCTCGTCACCCTCATCGTCCGCGCCCGGTTCGTGGGCATGGGATCAGCCCTCGAAGAGTCGAGCTTCGACCTCGGCGCAGGCCCGCTCTCGACCTTCCGGCAGATCACCCTGCCGCGACTCTACCCCGCGGTGCTCGCGGCCGCGATGCTCTCGTTCGTGTTCTCCTTCGACGACTACGTGCTGTCCGCGTTCACGGCGGGCGGCACGACGCAGACCTGGCCGATGGTGGTATTCGCGGCCGTGCGCTTCGGCGTCACGCCGGCTATAAACGCGTTCGCCACGCTCATGTTGC
>JBBQYZ010000648.1:0-2617 GCA_038208205.1 Gemmatimonadales bacterium
CATCGTCGTGTTCCTCGCGCTCGAGGTCCTGTCGATCCCGCTGTACGTGCTCTCCGCGTTCGACCGCCGACGGCTGAGCTCGCAGGAAGCCGGCATCAAGTACTTCGTCCTCGGCGCGTTCTCCTCCGCGATCTTCCTCTACGGCATCGCGCTCGTCTACGGAGCTACCGGCACCACGTCGCTCACCGGGATCGCGACCTTCCTCGAGCAAAACACCCTGTTCGAGACGGGCACGCTGGTGGCGGGGTTCGCGTTGCTCCTCGTCGGCCTCGGCTTCAAGGTCGCGGCGGTGCCGTTCCACACGTGGACGCCCGACGTGTATCAGGGTGCGCCCACGCCGATCACGAGCTTCATGGCGTCGGCGACGAAGGTGGCGGGGTTCGCCGCCCTGCTCCGCGTGTTCCTGGTCGCCTTCCCGCTCTACCGCAACGACTGGCGACCGGCGATCTGGGTGCTCACGGTGCTCACGCTCGCGGTCGGCAGCATCGGCGCCGCGCTGCAGACCGACGTCAAGCGATTGCTGGCCTACTCGTCCATCGCGCACGCGGGATACGTGCTCATGGGCTTCGAGGCCGCCACCGCGCGCGGACGGGAAGCGTCGCTCTTCTACCTGTTCGTGTACACGTTCATGGTCGTGGGTGCCTTCGCAGTGGTCGCGGTGATCTCGTTGAAAGGCGACGACGACCACTCGATCGAGGGCTATCGCGGTCTGGCGTTCCGTCGACCCGTGCTCGGCAGCCTCCTCATCTTCTTCTTCCTCGCGCAGGCGGGGATCCCGCTCACCGGAGGGTTCATCGCCAAATTGGAGGTGTTCTCGGCCGCGAGCCAGGCGCGGGAGTACGCGCTGGTCGCGATCGGAGCGGTGGCCACGGTGGTGGCTTCGTTCGCGTACCTGCGGGTGGTGCTCGTGGTCGCGAAGCCGGAGACCGCCGAAGAGGAAGCCTCACCCGAGCCTCGGGTGCGGATCGGCCATCGCGTCGACCTGTGGACCGGTGCGGTGCTCGCGGTCACCGCGGGAATGACGCTGGCGCTCGGCATCGCGCCGGCCGTGTTCGTCGACTGGGCACGCCACGCGAGCCTGATGCTCTAGGCCGGCTGTCGCTGCGCTCGTCTCTGGGATCTACATCTAGCCCGCGTAGCGGCGCCACCAGGGGCGGCGGAGGTTGAGGCGCTTGCGCCTGGCGACCTCGGCGTCGTCGAGCGACTGTTCGGCGAGCCGGTGCGCCTGCTGGATGAGCTGCTGCGGATCGGAGAAGTCGGTGACCTCACGGTTGTCGATCGGACCCGTCATCACCACGACCTCGACGCTCTCGGGCACGCTCCTGAGCTCGAGCTCGAACCGCTGCTTGCGACTGATCGCAAAGGCGCGGATGGCGACGTCGATGGGCGAACGCAACGAGCGATTGAGCAGCTCGCTCGCGATGTTGAGTACGTAGACGCGGTCGACTGGGCCGGCCAGAGCGTGCGAGAGCGGCACGGTATCGACGACCGCCCCGTCGACCAGCACGCGGCCGTCGTGGCGGATGGGCGGGAACAGCCCGGGGAGCGCGGTGCTCGCGAGGAGCGCCGGTTCGATCGGGCCGGCGGCGAAGACCACCTCCTCGCCGGTGTCGAGGTCGCACGCCACCACTCGCAGCGGCACCTGCAGCTGGTCGAACCTTTTCGGGGTGTCCCCCTTCGCAATGAGCGCCCGCAGGCCATCGTTGTCGAAGAGGTGATCGTCGCGGGTCAGCAGGTTCCACGCCCGTGACAGCCGCCCGCCGGGGAACACCTCGTCGCCCCGCAGCGACCCCCACATCTCGTTGAGGCGATCGACCCCCGCCAGGTTTGGCATGCTCGCGATCACGGAGGCGTTGCACGCGCCGGCCGAAGTCCCCACGAGCACGTCGGGCACGATGTCGCGCTCGAACAGCGCCTTGAGCATTCCCACCTGGCAGACGGCCTGGTTGCCTCCGCCGGCAAGCACGAACGCGGTGCGCAGCAGCGGCGTCGGGCGCCGGCGCATCTGGCTGATCGAAGTGCTCACCGGAGGCTCCGGCCTGCTGCCGTCACGCTGAATCTCAGTTCTCTCGATGCCGACGCGTGCCCTGCACAGTTTGTCTGGCGCGGAAAGCCCGGAGCTATGCTGCGCCCGAAATCAACCCCCCAACGACCAAACGCCTTCATTCGGCGAGGGGGCGGGAGGCCCACGCGTGAGTGAGTTCTACCGGAATTATCTCGCGGTGGCCGTCTTCATCGGCGCCGCTCTACTGATGGTGGGGGCGATGCTCGGTGTCGGCCGCCTGATCCGCCCGAGCCGGCCTCGGCCCGAGAAGCTCATGCCGTACGAGGCGGGGTCCGATCCCGTCCTCGGCTTCGGTCAGTCGAACGTCCGCTACTACGTGTACGCCCTGTTGTTTGTGATGTTCGATGTGGAGGCCGTGTTCATCTTCCCCTGGGCCGTGCGGCTCGAGAGCCTGGGCACGTTCGGCCTGATCGAGATGATCGTCTTCATCGTGATCCTCGCCCTCGGGCTCGTGTACGCATGGCGCAAGGGGGTCCTGCGGTGGGCCTAGTCGAGAAGGGCACCCTCTCGAAGCCCGCGCTGAAGCCGCTCACCTGGCTCCTCAACTACAGC
>JBBQYZ010000649.1:0-2616 GCA_038208205.1 Gemmatimonadales bacterium
ATGTACTCGCAGCCGTGGTCGCCCACCCCTTCGACTACCGCCACGGCCCCGCTGTTGCGCACGGCGAACCGCTCCCCGGCGACCCCGCTGAAGTACGCTTCGCCGCCGGTTGCCCCGTACAGCACGGTGTTGCCGACCAGAATCGTCTCGCCTGGGTCGAAGAGCGATCCACGTGGCGCACGCACGACGATCCGGCCGCCGGAGAGGCCCTTCCCGGTGTAATCGTTCGCCTCCCCCTCCAGCGTGAGCGAGACGCCTTTCACGCAGAAGGCGCCGAAGCTCTGCCCGGCCGTGCCGGTGAACGTGAATTGGATCGTGTCGGGTGGGAGAGCAGCCCCGCCATAGCGGCGCGCGATCTCTCCCGAGAGCATCGCGCCCACTGTCCGGTGGACGTTGCGGATCGGAAAGGCGGCCTTCACCCGCTCCTTCCGCTCGAGCGCCGGCTGCGCGACGCGTATCAGCTCGTGATCGAGCGCGCCCTCGAGGCCGTGCTCCTGTCGCTGGACGCATCGCCTGGCCACGTGCACGGGGACGTCGGGCGGATGCAGGAGCGCCTGCAGATCGAGCGTCCGCGCCTTCCAGTGATTGATCGGCGGCGCACACAGAAGGTCCGTGCGCCCGATCATCTCATCCATCGTGCGCACGCCGAGCCGCGCCATGTGCTCGCGCACCTCCTGGGCCACGAAGAAGAGGTAGTCGATCACGTGCTCGGGCTGACCAGCGAACTTCTTCCGCAACACGGGGTCCTGCGTCGCGACGCCGACGGGGCAGGTGTTCAGGTGGCATTTGCGCATCATGATGCACCCCTCGACGATCAGCGGCGCCGTCGAGAATCCATATTCCTCGGCTCCGAGCAGCGCGGCGATCACGACATCACGCCCGGTCTTGAACTGTCCGTCGGTCTGGAGCCGCACGCGTCCCCGCAGATCGTTCAACACCAGCGTCTGCTGTGTTTCAGCGAGCCCGATCTCCCATGGAATCCCCGCGTGCTTGATCGACGAGAGAGGGGACGCCCCTGTTCCGCCCGAGTCGCCGGAGATCAGGATGAGGTCGGCATGAGCCTTGGCCACTCCCGCCGCCACGGTGCCGACACCCACTTCCGCCACCAGCTTGACCGTGATCAGCGCGGCCGGATTCACGCTTTTGAGGTCGTAGATGAGCTGCTTGAGATCCTCGATCGAGTAGATGTCGTGGTGCGGCGGCGGCGAGATCAGCGTCACCCCGGGTGTGGAGTAGCGCACCCGCGCGATCACGTCATCCACCTTGTGCCCGGGAAGCTGGCCGCCTTCTCCCGGTTTCGCCCCCTGCGCCATCTTGATCTGCAGCTCACGCGCGTTCACGAGGTACTCGGTGGTCACGCCAAAGCGCGCCGAGGCGACCTGCTTGATGGCGCTGTTGCGCTCCGTGCCGTAGCGCTCGGGCTCCTCCCCCCCTTCCCCGCTGTTGCTCCGTCCGCCGATCCGGTTCATGGCGATGGCCAGCGTCTCGTGCGCCTCCTTGCTCAGCGAGCCGAAGGACATGGCGCCGGTGGCGAAGCGCTCGACGATCTCCGACGCCGGCTCCGCCTCGTCGATCGGAACCGGCGACGTCTCCCGGAAGTCGAGCAACCCGCGCAGCGTGGTATGTCGCCGACTCTCGTCGTTGGCGAGCCGGCTGAACTCCTTGAATGTGTCGTAGCTGCGGGTACGCGCCGCCTGCTGCAGCGTGGCGATCGTACGGGGATTCCAGTTGTGATGCTCTCCCTGGATGCGGTAGTGGTACTCACCACCGGTCGCCAGCGGAGTCAGCGCGGCCGGAGCGCGGAAGGCGAGCTCGTGCCGCCGGCGCGTTTCCTCCGCGACGGTCTCGATCCCGATGCCGCCGATGCGCGAGGCTGTCCCAGTGAAGTAGCGGTCCACCAACTCCCGGCCAAGCCCGATCGCCTCGAAGATCTGGGCGCCGCAATAGCTCTGGACAGTCGAGATCCCCATCTTCGAGAAGATCTTGAGCAGCCCCTTGCCGATCGCCTTGATGTACTTCGACCCGGCGGTCGCCTCATCGATTCCCTCCGGGAAGTAGCCTGCGCGCGCCATGTCGGTGAGTGTCTCGAAGGCTAGATACGGGTTCACCGTCCCGGCCCCGTAACCAATGAGGAGCGCGAAGTGCGTGACGTCCCGCGCCTCCCCCGTCTCGACGACCAGGCCGGCCTCCGTTCGCAGCCGCTTGCGGATCAGGTGGTGGTGCACCGCGGCCGTCGCCAGCAGCGAGGGAATCGGCGCGTGGGTCTCGTCCACCCCCCGATCGCTGAGAATGAGGATGGTATGTCCGTCACGGATCGCGTCGGTGGCTCGCCGGCAGAGCGCGTCCACCGCGTCGGCGAGTCCCCGTGCGCCGGCGGCGTGGTCCCAGAGCATCGGGAGCCTCAGCGCGCGCAGCCGGGGATCGACGATCGACCGCATCTTCTCCAGGTCGGCGTTGGTGAGGATCGGCTGAGACACACGGATCCGGTGCGCGTTCTCCGGATTTTCGGCGAGTAGATTCGCTTTGGGACCGATGTTCATCGCGAGCGACATGACGAGCTGCTCGCGGATCGGATCGATTGGCGGGTTCGTGACCTGCGCGAAGAGCTGCTTGAAG
>JBBQYZ010000650.1:0-2610 GCA_038208205.1 Gemmatimonadales bacterium
CGCGTCGTGACCGCCGCATTGGGAACGCGACGGTGACCCTGCTCGCGCCGTGGGCGCTGGCGGTCGCGGTGCTCGCCGCCGTCGGGGTGGTGACGCTCCATCTCGTCGATCGACAGCGGCCGGCGTCGTTCCTGCTGCCGACGGCGAGGTTCATCCCCGACCGCCGCACCCTCGTCCGTCGCCTGGCGCGACGTCCGCGCGATCTCGTACTGCTGGCGCTGCGGGTGCTGCTCCTGCTCAGCGCCGGCACCGCGTTCGCGCACCCGGTGCTCGCGCCGCGCGGCGGGGCGCGAGCGCGACTGCTGCTCCTCGATCGTACCAGTGCCGTCGCCGATCCCACGGCGGCGGTCGCCCGCGCCCGCGCCATCGTGAGAGACGGCGTCCCGACACGACTCATCGTGTTCGACTCTGCCGGGCGGGTTGCCACCGATGCGGGAGAGACGCTCGACTCGCTCGCGCGGGAACAACGCGCGCCACGCCCAGCCGCCAGCGGTGGACTCGCGTCTGCGCTGCTGGCCGCTCGGCGCGCGGGACCGGACGTGGCGCACGGCGCCGATTCAGTGGAACTGGTGCTCGTCTCACCGGTGGCTGGGTCGGAGCTCGGTGTCGCGATCGACTCGGCGCGCGACGTCTGGCCGGGCGCCATCCACATCGAGCGGGTGGCCGCACGCGTTGACACGTCGAGAAGTTGGAGGCTGGAGCATGCGCTCGAGCGAGACGATGCGCTCGCGCCAACCGTTCTAGCTGCCGCGATACCGCCAACGGGGGTCGGCGCGCCAGTCGTACGCCTCCTGCGCGGACCGGCGGCGGCGGCCGACAGTGCGTTCGCCGCGCGCGGCAATGCGGTCGTGATGTGGGACACCAGCGCTCTCGTTGCCCCCGCGTCCACCGCGCTCGTGATGGGCGACGATGTCGTGGTGGCAGTGATGCGGCGTGGCCCGGATTTGGCGCGCGCGCCGGCGGGGCGCGTGCTCGCGCGCTGGCTCGATGGCGCGCCGGCGGCCGTGGAGCAGGCATTCGGCGATGGGTGTCTCCGCGCGGTATCGGTCGGCATGGCCGCAGCGGGAGACCTTCCGCTGCGGCCCATGTTCCAGCGTGCCGCACGCGGACTGCTCGGACCGTGTGCCAGCAGCGCGAGCGCATCGCCCGCGGATTCGGCCGCGATCGCTCGACTCGCGGGGGTTGGTCGGTCAGCCCCCGCGGCGATGCTGCGTGACTCGAACCAGCCGCTGTCCGTGCTCGTTCCATGGCTGCTCGGCATCGCGCTCGGGTGTGCGCTCGCTGAAGTGATCGTGCGCGCACGCGGCGCGGACGGCGCACGATGACGGCGCGCGACCGCCTCGTGGGAGCACGACGGATGCTCACCACGGTCCTCGTGCTTCGCGCCCTACTGATCGGCGCCTCGATCGCCGCCGCGGGTTGGGCGCTCGCACACGCACTGTCGCGTCCAGCGCTGGTAGTGGCGGCGGCCGCGCTCGCGGTGGGCACGAGCGTGATGCAGGCTCGCCGCGCGATTGCGGCGCGCTCGCTCGAGCGCGTGGCGCTCTGGATCGAGGAGCGGAATCCGTCGCTGCGCTACGCGCTGGTCACGGCAGCGAGCGCGCCCGTCGATCCGGACGTCGAGCGGCTGGCGCTGCACGTACCGTGGTGGAAGGACGCGCGGGAGCGCGCGACCCGCACACTGCTGGCGCCATGCCTCGCCGCTCTCGCTGCCGCGGCGCTCGTCGTGTGGCATCCCACGCTCGGCGACACGACGGCGCGGACTGGAACCGCGAGCCGGGTGTCGGCGCCTGAGAAGGCCGGAGCGGCAGATCCCCTCGCGGTCGTGCGCGTGGTGATCACGCCGCCACGGTATTCCCGGCGCGCGGCCACGTCGCTGGTCGACCCCACGAGCGTAGAAGCGCTCGTGGGCAGCACGCTCGCGGTACACGGCTCGGGCGATGGCGCGTTCCTCAACGCGCTGCTCGACTCGGCCCCTCGTGCCATCGCCACGCGCGGCGGGCGGTGGACCCTCGCCCTTGTCATGCCGGCGCGTCCCGCCCTTCTGCGACTGCGCGCGCGTTCGGGGCGCGAACGCCTGCTCGTACTCGCGCCTGTCGTCGACGCGCCTCCGGCGGTCACGCTGCTGCTTCCGGTTCGAGACACGGTGGTGCGGGCCGCGACCGGCTCGATCGTGCTGCGCGCGGTTCTGCACGACGATGTCGGACTACGCGATGCCGCCTTCGAGATCATCGTCAGCACGGGGCAGGAGGAGAACTTCACCTTCCGCGCCGCCACGTTGGCGCGTACCGAGCTCGAAGGGCTCGGCGACCGGACGCTCGAGGTCCGGCTGCCACTCGACTCGCTCGCGCTGAAGCCAGGCGATGTACTCCAGATGCGTGCCGTCGCCCGTGACGCCAATGACGTGACCGGCTCCGGGCTCGGCAGCTCCGAGACTCGCGCCTTGCGGGTGGCGCGCGCCGGCGAGTACGACTCAGTGGCGGTGGACGGCGCCCCATCGACGGACCCGGAGGGCCCGGTGCTGAGCCAGCGAATGCTCATCACGCTCGCCGAAACGCTCGAGCGTCGCCGCCCGCGACTCGTGCGGGCCGAGCTTCTGGCCGAGTCAGG
>JBBQYZ010000651.1:0-2610 GCA_038208205.1 Gemmatimonadales bacterium
AACTGATGCGACTCGGCAGCCTGGGTGTGGCTCGATGAAGGCTTGAACGCGAAACTCCTGCTCAGCGGCACTGGGCGACACGGACCGACATCCGCTGAACTCTTCTCCACTTCGATGACGCGCAAAAGGGGTCGGGGGTTCGAGTCCCTCACGGCCCACCCCGAAGCCTTCGTCAGTCCCTCTCGCCAGAGCGGCGACGAAGTCGCAAACTTGAAGCGTTCCAGCTTCGACCCTGATTGCGACACCGTCGGATCGGACGTGAGTCCCCTGCCGCTCATCGCCTCGACCGGGCTGCTCAGCCGCGGCCTTTGCGCCAGTCGGGGACGCTCGGCGCGGTCGGCTCGAGGGAGCGCAGGTAGGTCGTGACCTGACGGACCGCTTCGTCGGTCAACGTCCCGCCGAACTCGATTCCCCACGCGGGCATGTCGGTCCCCGGCACCCCGCCGGCGATGAGGCCTTGGATCTGGCTGTCGTTGGAGGTCTTCAGGAACTCCTTCGCGTACAGCACCGGGGCGCTGCCGCCGACCGCGCCTTTGCCGTGACACGACGAGCAATTGTTCGCGAAGAGCGTGCGACCGATCTCGCGATATGAGATCTGCTGGGCCGCGGCCGCGTCCTCGCGCAGGCTCGGCTCGCGCACCCGGTAAACGCCGAACCCAACGATCAGCACCACCATGAACACGAGGCCGGCGATGAGGTAGCGGTCGAGGCTGCGTTCGAGCGCGGCCGGCTCGAAGGGCGGCGGGGTCGGGCGTTCGCGGGGCATCGCTCAACCTCCGGGCGTGCAGCTCGGGCCCTTGGCGGGTTTGAAGAACGCCTTCGCTCCGCGGTCGGGGCCGGATAGCACCTTCGATGTGTCGACCACGAGCTTGTCGCCCTCCACCGAGAGCTCGTACTTGTCCATGCCTCGTGGCGCGGGGCCTTCGATCCACTCTCCGCCGATGTCGAACTTCGATCCGTGGCAGGGGCACTCGAACTGGCCCGACGACTCGCAGAACGGGACCCGGCAACCGAGGTGCGGGCACTTCTGCGAGAGGGCGAACACTTGCGTCCCCGTGTTTGCGATCCACAGGCGACCCTCGGTGACATAGGTGGCAGTGTCGGGCGGATAGTTGGACGCGCTCGCCAGCTTGAGCTTGATGCCGGTCGCGGACCCGGCCAGCGGCCGCAGCGATTCAAAGGTCGTCCACCCGGCGGCGATGCCGAGGAGGCTGCCGCCGATCTTCCATCCCGTGCGGAGGAACTCGCGTCGCGTCCTTGCCATCAACGGTCTCCTAGAGCTCGACGTACGAGTGCTGCCACGGTGGGACGAACTTCCACCCGGGACCGCGGAAGAACGTGCCGATGACGGTCAGCGCGACGGCTGCGATCAGCAGTCCGGAGAACACCACGATGGCCACCTTGCGCCGGCGAGCCACGGTCGAAGGGTTGCGGTCGATGTAGGGGAGCAGCACGAGTGTGAGCACCGCGCCGGTCGGGACGAGAACGCCGGCCACCACTGGGTCGAAGTGGGCCAGCAACTCCTGGAGGCCCGCGAAGTACCACGGCGCCTTGGCCGGCTCCGGTGTCAGGTTGGGGTTGGCCAAGCCACGGAGCGGAGCGACGTAGGCGACGCCCAGTGCCAAGACGGTCGCGGCCGCGCCGAGGGCCACCACCACGTGGCGGACCAAGAGATGGGGCCACGCGAACACCGTGTCGTCGACCGCGCGCTCCTCGGCTGTGACCGACTCGCGGTCGACGACCCCGAGGACGCGGGTGCGTCCGCCGTAGAGGTTCGCGGGCGCGGTCGCCGGGACGGCCGGCGCGGGCCGGGCCGTCGCTTCCTCCTCGAACGCGCCGACGGAGGAGCGCTCGACCGCGAAGCCGTCCTTGCGCACTCGCCAGATGTGGATGCACAGGATGACCACGACGAGGATGGGCAGCACGGCGACGTGGAGCGCGTAGAAGCGGAGAAGGGTGGGCTGGCCGATCTGGTCGCCACCGATGAGCAGGTTCTGCAGCGTCTTGCCCAGGAGCGGGACGTACTGGACGAGGTTGGTGCCGACGGTGACGGCCCAATAGCTGAGCTGGTCCCACGGCAACAGGTAGCCGGTGAACGAGAGGGCAAGCGTCAGCAGTAGCAGCACGACCCCGACGACCCAGTTGAACTCGCGGGGCCGTTTGTACGCGCCGGCGAAGAAGGTTCGCACGAGGTGGAGGAAGACCGCGAGCACCATCAGGTGAGCCGCCCAACGGTGCACGTTGCGGATCAGTTGGCCGAAGCCGACGCCGGTGCGGAGGCGTTGCATGTCGCCGTAAGCGGTACCAACTGCGGGCGTGTAGAAGAACATGAGGTAGACCCCGGTCAGCACCAGGATGACGAACAGCACCGCGGTGATGAAGCCGAGCCGGAACGAGTAGCGGATGCGCAGCACACGCGTCGGAACCTTGACCGGGTAGAGGTGCAGGAAGAAGTTCGAGAACGACTGGAGCGCCCGTCCCCGTGGCGTGTCGAGCGTCGGGTGCCGGAACATCGAGCGCCACACGTTGCTGCGCTCGATGCGCGCCGCAATTCCCCGGCCCGGCGCGTAGGCCACCTCGGGCTCGAGAGCGCCGCGCGGCCGGTTGGTC
>JBBQYZ010000652.1:0-2607 GCA_038208205.1 Gemmatimonadales bacterium
CAGCGCGCAACCGATCCCGATCTCGCGAGACACGGAGATGCGTACGTCGCGTCCGTCCTGTTGCTCGTCATCGCGAGTGCGGCCGTGGCGGCGCACGAGTGGGTGCGGGCGCGCTGGGAACCGTTCGTTCCATGACGGTAGCCCCGCAGGCGGCACGGGGCGCGGGCGGGCGCACGTGGCGGATCGTGCTGCTCGTCATGCTCGCGCTGTCGTCTGTCGGTCCGATGCTGCTGCTCGCGCTGTGGTCCGTGAGCGGCGCGTGGTTCTTTCCAGCGCTGCTGCCGCGCACCGTGACGATCGCGGCGTGGCAATCGGCGATCGGCGACCACGCGCTCGCCTCGGCGCTCGGCACGAGCACGGTGTTGGCGGTCGGCACCGCTGTTCTCGCGTGCGCCGTGGCGGTGCCGTTCGGCCAGCAGTTAGCCCGGCTCGCGGGCTGGCGGCGGCACGTGGGCGCGGCGGCGGCGTTCCTGCCGGTGGCGGCGCCGCCGCTCGCCCTGGGCACCGGGCTCCAGGTCGCGGCGCTCGCGGCGGGTCTCGGAGGAACGCTGCCCGGCGTGTTGCTCGCGCACCTCGTACCCGCCATCGGCTATCTGTCGCTCCTCTTCCTCGGCACCTTCACGCTGCTCGATGCCCGGCCCGCCGAGGCCGCGCGAACACTCGGGGCGTCGTCATGGCAGGCCTGGTCGCGCGTGACTTTGCCGCAGTTGCGCCGGCCGATCGCCGAGGCGGCGACAATCGGCTTTCTCGTCTCGTGGACGCAGTTCGCCCTCACCCTGGTCGTCGGTGCCGGCGCCGTCCGTACCCTTCCCCTCCAGGTATTCGCGTACGTGCGAGCCGGCGAGGATCGTGTCGCCGCCGTGGGAGCGCTGCTCCTCATCATTCCGCCGGTGCTGGCGGTCGCCGCGTTGCGGTGGGCGGCACTGCGGACGACCGCCTTGCCGGCATGACGCCGCACCGCGTCGCTCCCACGGCGACGGGCGGATCACTCGTCGTCGAACGGCTCGCTGTTCCATTCGGTCTGGGGACTGGACTGACCGGGGTGAGTCTGCATGTTCCGGCCGGCGCGCGGATCGCGATCGTCGGGCCGTCGGGAGTCGGCAAGACGACCCTGCTTCGAGGCATCGCCGGCCTCGCGCCCACGACCGCCGGCCGGGTGCTCGTGGCGGACCGCGATGTCACGACGCTCCGGCCGGAGCGGCGCGGCGTCGTCTATCTGCACCAAACGCCGGTGTTATTCGAGCATCTATCCGTTGGGGAGAACGTCGCCTTTCCGCTGCGCGTGCGACGCACGCCCGACGACGAGGTGCGCGCGCGCGTCTCGGACGCGCTGGACGTGGTGCAACTCGCCGGATTCGAACGCCGTGCGCCGCACGCGCTCAGCGGAGGACAGCGACATCGCGTCGCCCTCGCTCGCGCGATCACGGGGCGCCCCACCGCCCTGCTGCTCGACGAACCGCTGTCCGCGCTCGATCCGGCGCTGCGCGATGACGTGCGCTCGGCGATCGTGGCCGCGCAGGAAGAATCCAGCGTGACGCTGGTGCTCGTGACGCACGACCTGGACGACGCCGGCCTACTCGCCGACCAGATCGCAGTGCTGCTCGACGGCACGATCGTGCAGCACGCGACACCGGGAGAGCTGTTCGCGCACCCCGCGTCGCTGGCTGTCGCGCGCCTGCTCGGGGTCTATCAGACGCTGCCGGGATACGTGCGCGCGGCTGGCATCGTCGAGTGCGCGCTGGGAGTCATTCCCGTGGACCCGACGTTCCCGGCCGGCGTTGCCGCAGTGGTGGCATTCCGCGCCGAGGCCCTTCGCGTGATGGCGAGCGAAGGAACCCCGTGCATTCCCCAGGCACGTGTCGTGGGGGTGCGGCACCGATCGCACGGCGCGACGCTGATGCTCCGGCTCGAGGCGGCGCCGCAGATTCCGCCGGTGGAGGCGCCGCTCGAGCCGTTCGCGATGGCGGCGGAAGGCAGCCGGGTCGGCGTCCTGCTCGATCCTCGGGGCGTTCGCGTCTTTCCCATCTGACGACCCGGTGTTCGACCTCTGGCTACGGCCAATCAAGGAGCGACTTCTCTTGCCTGTCGCCCGCTCGCTCGGACATCGCGTGCCGCCCATGGCGGTCACGGTCGCCGGCTTCCTGGTTGGGATGGGCGCCGCCGTCTCTGCCGCGCGAGCCGCGTCCGCGCTGGCCTTGGCCTGCTGGCTCGGCAACCGCCTCCTCGATGGTCTCGACGGCACGCTCGCGCGCGCGCAGCACGCGCAGAGCGATCTCGGCGGCTATACGGACCTGCTCCTCGACTTCGTGGTGTACGCGGCCGTTCCCGTGGGGTTGGTGCTGGGTGCGCCACCCGCGACGCGTGCCACGCTCGCACTCGCGGCGCTCGCGCTCGTTGGCAGCTTCTACGTCAACGCCGCGTCATGGATGTACCTCTCCGCGCTACTGGAGCGCCGCGGGTCGGGAGCGCGCGCGCGCGGCGAGCTCACGTCGGTGACCATGCCCGGGGGTCTCGTGGGAGGCACGGAGACGGTCGTCTTCTATACGCTCTTCTTCCTCGCCCCAAACCATCTCGTCGAGCTGTTTCTGATCATGGCGGCGCTGGTCG
>JBBQYZ010000653.1:0-2606 GCA_038208205.1 Gemmatimonadales bacterium
CACGCCCGAGTCCGTTCGCGTGTCCACGGTGAGTGCGCCGGGCGCGGAACAGTTCGATCGCGGTGAGTCGTATCCGATCAGCCGGCAACCCTTCACCTTCAATGGCGCGAGGTTGTTCGTCAACCAGATGCGCTGGGGCCACTGGCTATCGCGTCGCTCCTCCTCGGGCGTCGATGTCATACACTGCGCCAACGTCAGGCCGCTGGGGTACGCCGTCTGGTGGGCGCATCGGAGGACGCGGCTGCCGTACGTTCTGTACGTGGTCGGCGGCGATCTTCTCCATGAGCGAAGAAAGGTCGCCCGCAGCTTCGTCAAGCGCGCGGCCGGCCAGCGCATCTTTGGCAGCGCGTCGCTGGTGATCGCCATCTCGGACTGGACGGCGCAGCTCGCGACCGACGTGATGACGGAGATGGGCGTGCGGCGGCCGCCGCCGGTCGCGATCGTTCCCCTGGGGACGGAACCGGATCACTTCCATCCGCGGCGCGACACGGGGCGTCTTCGTGCGCGTCTGGGGCTCGACGGCCGAATGATCGTCGTTACCGTCGCGCGCCTCGTGCCGCACAAGGGGCATGATGTCGCTCTTCGCGCCATCGCCCTGCTCAAGGACGAGTTTCCGACGCTGCATTACCTCATCGTCGGCGCGGGACCGAACCAGGCGCACCTGCAAGACCTCACGGCCGAGCTGGGTCTGGTGGACCGCGTCACCTTCGCCGGCGCCCTCACCGACGACGAGATCGCCGAAGCGTACGCCAGCGCGTCGGTCTACGTGGGACTCTCTCGTCTGGGTCCCTCGGTCACGGTCGAGGGGTTCGGGATCTCGTTCGTGGAGGCGGGAGCGAGCGGCGTCCCCTCGGTAGCGGGCGACTCGGGTGGCGTGCGGGCCGCGGTGCGCGACGGCGAGACCGGACTGGTCGTGCCGGCGACCGATGCCGTCGTCGCCGCCGCAGCGCTCCGCACGCTGCTCGGCGATCCCGCGCTCCGCGCCCGGATGGGAGCGGCGGCGCGGCGGGCCGTCGAGACCTATTACAACTGGGACCGGGTGGCTAGGCAGACCAGGGAGCTGGTGGCCGAGGTCGTTCGTCGACCGGGAGATGGAAAGTAGGATCGGCGCGCGTGGCTCACCTGAGCGCCGCCTGAACGCTCGTTGGGATAGGCTCCGCAGCCTGAGCGGTCGCTTCGGCAGGGAGGGTGAGCGCGAACTCACTTCCCGCCTCCGAAGACCGGACGAGTGTGAGCTGTCCCCCGTGCGCTTCGGCCACCCATCGGGCGATCGCCAGCCCCAGCCCCGCACCACTGGTCTCCGAGGACTCGTTTCGCGTGCGCGCCCGATCCACTCGATAGAATCGCTCGAAGACGTGTGCCTGCGCGTCAGGCGGAATGCCTGGTCCCGAATCGCTGACGGTCACACGATGGCGAGTCTCCTCGCGGCTCAGCTCCACCTGTACCAGGGCGCCGGGCGGTGAATACTTGATGGCGTTGTCGAGCAGATTGAGCACGAGGCGGCGCAACATGCCCTCGTCACCACGAAACGGAGCGTCCTCCTCCGCCCGACAGCGGAGCTCGATGCGACGCTGCGCGGCCAGCGACCGGACGGTCCGGACGCAGTCGGCGATCACCTCGTTCAGATAGAGCTCGGTTCGGGCCAGTGGTTGCTGCCCCGCGTCGGCGCGGGCGAGGAGGAAGAGGTCGTTCACGATCCGGGACAGACGCCGGCCCTCATCCTGGATCACGACGAGGGACTCCCGGTACTCCTGCGACGTCCGCCGCGATCGGGAGAGCGCGATGTCCGCCTCGCCCTGCATGATCGCCACCGGTGTGCGGAGCTCGTGCGATGCGTCGGTCATGAACCGGCGCTGCTGCTCGAACGCGTGATCCACCCGGGCGAGCAAGCCGTTGAAGACCCCGGCGAGCTGCCCCAGCTCGTCGCGCGGGTTGGTGACGGGAAGACGTTCGTGCAGATTCGTCGAGCTGATCCGCGCGGCGTGCTCGCTCATCGCGACGACGGGGTGCAGGCTGCGTCTGGCGAGCAGGTAGCCGCCGAATCCCGCGAGCAGCAAGGTGACGGGTATCGCGACGCCGAGCGCGGCCCGTGCTCCGTCCAGCGTCTCCTGCTGATCGTGCAGTCCCTGAGCGACGGTGATGACGTACATCTGGCCGTCGAGCCGGATTGGCATCGCGTAGACCCGGTACCCGCCCTCACGATCGGCGAGTGTGAGCAGAGTGGGGCCGCTGAACTGCCGCGCCGCGATCGTGCGGCCCAGACGTCGCGGATCAAACGCTGGCTGCGCCTCGCCGTTGGCATCGCGAGGGGACGGACCAGCGGCGCTCATCGCGACGGGATGTCCGGCCGGATCGTAGACGCTGATGTGCAGATCACGAAAGCGAAACTCCCTCACTGCTTCCATCGCCGCCGCCTGATTGGACGTGGCGTCATGGCGCTCTGCGAGAAGCTCGATGCCGAACGCGTTCGCCGTCTCCGCCAGGTATTGATCCATGTGACGGGAGGTCGTGCGCTCGAGGAACAGGTACGCCGCACCGGCCAGCGCGACGAGCAGTGTGCCGAGCACCACCGTGTGCCACATGGCGAGCCGGACGCGCACTGATTC
>JBBQYZ010000654.1:0-2603 GCA_038208205.1 Gemmatimonadales bacterium
CGATCGCCGGGGCGAGGACGACGGGGCGAACGAGGGTGCCGCTGTTGGCGCGTGCCTGGGTGGCGGCCTGTCGTGCGACGCGAGCGATCTCGTCGCGAGCGATCTCACGACTCGCGGCAAAACCCCAGGCGCCATTCACGAGGGTGCGCACACCGAATCCCATCGTCTCATTATCGACGAGGCCTTGCACCCGCTGGTCACGCGTGAGCAGCGACTGGGTACGGTTCCGACTGAAGCGGATGTCGGCGTAGCTGGCACCGGCGCCGCGAGCGGCGTCGAGCGCGAGGGCAGCGAGCGCCTTGAGGTCGGGATCGTCGAGGGAGGCGATGGGCTCCGCACGCAGGAGCGCAGCGCGAGCGGACGCGGGGAGGGCAGTGACGCCGACGATGATCGCAGCGGCAGCCGACGTCGACTTGACGAACTCCCGACGGGAAGAACCCACGCAGTACCCTCTCCGCTGGTGAACCGGCGCCGCGCGATGTGATGATCTGCGCGCGAGTAAGGAGCAACTCGCGCGAATATAGGAACGCGTGAAATCACACGCAATAGTGAATCACGCGTCTCATAACATGCTCATCGTCCGCGGATGTTCGCGGCGGGATCGCGGATCCGCGCGGATCGCGCGGATCGATCCTGCGAGTGAATGCTCCGTGCGTCGATCCCTGTTCCAGCGCCATCGCCGAAACGGTGTGATGAACACGACACGTCAGACGAACGGATCCGCGCGGGCCGAGTGCAGATACGCGCTGATCCGCGAACCGACACTAGCCCAGCCTCCGACGACCGGTTTGGTTTCGATCACGCCGCGCGAGAGGCACGGCGCCATCTCCACTTCGTGAACCGAGTGAGGCGCCTGTGCGAGCGCTGGTGAAAGCGACGGCCGGTCCGGGCTTCGTCCTGCGGGACGTTCCGCGTCCAGAGATCCAGGACGACCAGGTGCTGATCAAGGTCCGCCGCGCCGGGGTATGCGGAACCGACGTGCACATCTACGACTGGGACGCCTGGGCGCAGGGACGATGCAAGCCTCCCTTCACCGTCGGGCACGAGTTCGCTGGCGACGTGGAGAAGGTAGGGCGACTCGTCACCGACGTGAAGGTCGGCGACCGGGTCACGGCGGAGGGCCACATCGTCTGCGGGCGGTGCCATCTGTGCCGCACCGGCAACGCGCACGTCTGTCCGAACACGAAGATCATCGGCGTGGATCGCGACGGCGGATTCGCCGACTACATCGCGATGCCGGCGACGAACGTGTGGCACCTGGACGACGACGTCTCTTACGAGATCGGCGGGATCCACGACCCGATGGGCAACGCATTTCACACGGCGCTCGTGGGGACCGAGCTGTCAGGCAAGACGGTGCTCATCACCGGATGTGGCCCGATCGGCATCTTCGCCGTGGGCATCTGTCGGGCGGCCGGCGCGTCGCGGATCGTCGCCAGCGACGTGAACGAGACGCGGCTGGCGCTCGCTCGCAGCATGGGCGCGCACGACGCGGTCACTCCGCAGGAGGCCGATCGGGCCGTGCGAGGCGCGACGGGCGGCCTCGGGGTGGACGTCGTGCTCGAGATGTCCGGAGTACCGAGTGCGATCCACCAGGCATTCGCCCTGGTGCGGGTCGGTGGTCGAGTCCAGATGCTCGGCATCCCCGCCAAGCCGATGGAGGTCGACTTCGCCACGGAGATCATCTTCAAGGGCATTACCGTCTACGGCGTCGTGGGCCGGCGGATGTACGACACCTGGATCCAGATGACGCAGTTCCTCCGATCGGGCCAATTCGATCCGACGCCGGTCATCACGCACCGCTTTCCGTTGGAGCAGTTCGACGAGGCGATCGCGGCGATCAAGGGGGGAGGCGCCGGAAAGGTGGTGTTCGAGGTGGCGTAGCGTGGCGGTGCGTGGTGGGTGGTGACTGTGCGATTGGAGCAGGGTTCAACCTTTAGGCAATCATGACGCTGAACGCGAACTTCACGGCAGGGCTGGAATCGAAGCTGCAGCAGCTGCGAGACGAGCGGGTGTACAAGCGGCTCAACTTCATCGACTCGCCGCAGGGTGCGCGCGTGACGATGGAGGGGCGCGGCGAGGTGCTGATCCTCTCGTCGAACAACTACCTGGGCCTGGCGAACGAGCCGGAAGTGGTGCAGGCGGGGGTGGACGGCCTGGAGCGGTTCGGCGCGGGCACCGGCAGTGTACGTTTCATCTGCGGCACCTTCACGGTGCACCGCGAGCTCGAGGAAGCGATCGCGAGGTTCGTGGGGACAGACGCCTCGATGTCGTACGTGTCCGCCTGGAACGCCAATGAGGGGTTCACAGCGACGGTCGTGGAGGAGGGAGACTTCGTGGTGTCCGACGCGCTGAATCATGCGTCGATCATCGACTCGATCCGCCTGGCGAAGGCGATCACGAGGTGCCAGACCGCGGTGTACAAGCATGCCGACCTGGATGACTTGCGGGCAAAGCTCGCGGGCGCCAAGGGCGCCAAGCGCCGCATCGTCTGGAGCGATGGCGTGTTCTCGATGGAAGGCTCCATCGCTCCGCTGCCGGACCTGGTGCAGATCTGCCGTGACCACGATGCGATACTCGTCATCGACGACTCGCACGCCACC
>JBBQYZ010000655.1:0-2603 GCA_038208205.1 Gemmatimonadales bacterium
AAGGTCAGGACCGGCGACCGATCGCGCGGCGGCGTCTGCATCAGCGTCATGTCGCGCAGGCCGGCGAGCGAGAGGTGGAGCGTGCGCGGGATCGGTGTCGCGGTGAGGGTGAGCACGTCGGTCTCGAGCTTGAGCTGCTTGAGCCGTTCCTTGTGCTTCACTCCGAAGCGGTGCTCTTCGTCCACGATGATCACGCCGAGGTCGGCGAAGACGACATCGGGGCTGAGGAGGCGGTGCGTGCCGATGACGATGTCCACCTTCTTCTCCGCCAGCTCTGTCAGCGTCGCGGCCTGCTCCTTGGCGCTCTGGAAGCGGCTCATCACCGCGACCTTGATGGGAAAGTCGGCCAGTCGCTCGCCGAAGGTCCGCGCGTGCTGGTCGGCCAGAATCGTCGTGGGCACGAGCACCGCGACCTGCCGGCCGCTCTGCACTGCCTTGAAGGCGGCGCGCACGGCGATCTCGGTCTTCCCGTAGCCCACGTCGCCGACGAGCAGACGGTCCATCGGTCGTGTGCTCTCCATGTCCTGCTTGACGTCGGCGGTCGCCTTGCGCTGGTCGGGCGTGTCCTCGAACAAGAAGCTGCTCTCGAGCTGGCGCTGCCATGCCGTGTCGGGAACGTGAGGCGGGCGCGACGCGACCTTCCGGCGGGCGTACAAGTCGAGCAGCTCGAGCGTCATCTCCTGGATCGCCGCGCGCGTCCTGTCGCGCTGCTGGCCCCAGCGCCGGCCACCCAGCTTGTGCAGCCTCGGCGGCGGCGCCTCATCGCTGACGTCGTCGGCGGAGCGATAGCGCTCCAGCTGATCGATGCGATACAGCGGCACGTTGAGGCGGTCGCCCCCCTCGTACTCCACGACCGCGACCTCGATCGTGCTCTGCCCCACGAAGATCGTCTCGATGCCACGGTAGATGCCCACGCCGTGCTCCAGATGGACGACGTAGTCGCCCAGCTTGAGCGCGAGCGAGTCGCCGCCGCCGCTGACGTATCGCCGCGCGCGACGCACCCGACGCTCGCGTCGAAAGATCTCGTGGTCGGTCAGGATGCGGAGCCCGCGCTCGCGATCTCCCGGCGGCAACACGAACCCCCCGCCGAGGGCCCCGACGGTGAGCGCGGCGGGCGACGGTTCCCAGGCATCCTCGTTCAGCAGCTCGTCGAGGCGTTCGCACTGTCCCTCGTTGTCGCACAGCACCACCGTGGGGACGCCGTCGCGGACGAGCTTGCGCAGCCGGCGGATGTCGCGGTCGATCGGCTCGGGCGCGCGCAGCGGGAACGTGACGTCCGCGCTCTCCGCCGACGCGTCCACGATCCTGACGGTGCCGAACGCCGCGATCGTGGCGGCGGCACGTTCGGGCGACTCGAACAGCTCGTCGCGCGTGTCGACATCCTCGCCGCGGCGCCGAGCGAGGTCGAGATGGTGCTCGGCCTCGTCCCACGTTCGCTTCAGCTCCGGCAGGAGGTGCGAGCCCGCAGGGTACACGAACAGCGTGTCGGGGGGAAAGAGGGCGGACACCGACAACCGCTCGCCCGTCGTGGCTTCCTCCTTGACCTGGCCGTCCACAGGTAGCACGACCGCCAGCTCCACCGTCCGCGTCGAGCGCTGTGACGACAGTTCGAAGTGGCGCAGATCCACCACTTCGTCGCCCCAGAATTCCAGGCGGACGGGGTCGGTCATACCGAACGAGTAGACGTCGAGGATTCCGCCGCGTAGTGAGAACTGCGCAACGTCCTCCACCATCGGTACGCGCTCGAAGCCGATGCGCTCCAGGTGATCGGCCAGCTCGCGCGGCCGACGCAGATCGCCCTTCCGCAGCTCGATGCGAAGATCCGCCAGCGCGCCCGGCAGGCGGGTGCGCTCGAGGAGGGCGCGCGGAGTGGTGAGCAGGACGCGGATCGCGCCGCGACTCAATCGCTCGAGCGTCTCGACGCGCTCACCTGCGACTTCCACGTGCGGCTCCGCTTCGCCGAACCCCTCGCGCGGCGGATAGAGGGCGACCGGCGTCTCGTCCAACAGAGTGTGCAGGTCGGCGAGCAGCCGTTCAGCCTGCGGGACGCCGTCCGCCGCCACCACGAGGAAGCGTGTCGGCAACCGACGCGCGAGCGTCGCCACCAGCGCGGCGTCGGCCGATCCGGGGAGCCCGGCGGCTCGCAGGACGGCCCCGGGCACGGGCAGGGTATTGATCACGCGTGCGAACGCCGGGAGGCGCTCGATGGCGTCGAGCAGACTTGGAAGGGGCACTATGCGGCGGTGGAGCGAGAAGTACGGAGGGCGACGGCTTCAGTGACGAGGACCAGCAGGGCGAACACGAGGAGCGAGGTGGCAGCGGGACGCCGCGTACCGGCGGCAAAGGTGTCGCGGACCCACGCGTCTGCACTCGACGCGGCCCGCCCGGATCGACCAGCGAGCCGCGACGCGAGCTCGCCGGCGCTCCAGCGCGCGAGCACCGACTCCTCCGGCGGCGCCTCGACGACCAGCGCACCGATGCGCCGGCCATCGCGCACGAGGAACCATACACCCCGCTCGGCCGGCGCGTTCACCATCGTACCGGAGATCGCGCGCCGTGCGCCCGACGCATTCTCGAGCGCGCTCACGCCCTCGGGAACCACG
>JBBQYZ010000656.1:0-2599 GCA_038208205.1 Gemmatimonadales bacterium
CGCGTTGAGCAATCTGCCACTGCCGGCAGCCGAGTCGCTGGCGCGGAATGGGGATCTGAGCAAGGTCTGCAGTTGATTCCGGGGAGCTGAGAGGATGGGACCGCTCGTGAGGCTGTCGCTCGCCACGCCTGCGGCGTCGCGCCGGCTGGCGAGAGCGGTGACCGGCGGCGTTGTCGCCGTCCTCATCGCCGCTCCGACGTCCACGGCTCAGGAGTCACGCCGGCAGTGGAACGTCACGACACCTCGAGGCCACACGCGAGAGATCGACTTCACCACGAACGAGGGCACGTGGATGTCGGTCGATCTCTCCCCCGACGGGCGATGGATCGTGTTCGATCTCCTGGCGCATATCTATCGGCTACCAGCGGGAGGCGGCTCCGCCCAGGCGCTGACACAGAACAGCGGGATCGCGCTCAACTATGAGCCACGCTACTCTCCCGATGGGGCGATGATCGCGTTCATCTCCGATCGGGGTGGGCAGAACAACCTGTGGGTGATGGACTCGGACGGCTCGCACCCGCGGCCGGTCGCCATGGACTCGAGCGCGTGCATGGCCGAGCCCGCGTGGATGCCCGACGGCCGCGCGATCGTCGTGCGCCGTCAGCGCCGATGCCACCGCGGGAACCTGGCATCCGCCGGTCTCTGGCTGTATCCGCTGACTGGAGGTGCGGGTCGCGAGCTCGTGGGCCGCGACGTACCCGCGGCCGGCTATCCGGCCGTCTCCCCGGACGGACGATACGTCTACTTTCATTTTGCAGTCTGTCCCGGTTACCCTGCCGGCCGTAACGACCTCGTTCGGGGCTGCATGCAGGTCCGCCGGGTCGACGTGCAGACGCGCGCGATGACGGACGTGACCACTGGGGAGGTCTACACCTCGCAGTGGGCCCGGACGTCGAACGGCGGCGCTCTCGCACCCCAGATCTCGCCTGACGGCCGATGGTTGGCGTTCGCACGGCGTATCCCCGACGGCACGATCTCCTTCAAGGGACATCGGTACGGACCCCGGACGGCGCTCTGGCTGCGGGATCTCGAGAGCGGGGCCGAACGGATCCTCATGGATCCCATCGAGACCGACACCGGCCACGGTCTTCCCTACGCCATGCACCTGCTCCCGTCGTATAGCTGGGCTCGCGATGGCACGTCGATCGTGCTCTCGCAAGGCGGGCGAATTCGTCGCGTGAATGTCGCGACGGGCCGGGTCACCACGATCCCATTCACCGCCCGTGTGCATCGCACTATCTCGGAGATGGCGTACTCGCCTCGCCGACTGTCCGATGGCCCGGTGAACGCGCGGTTCCTGCGCTGGCCCACGGCCGCTCCCGGAGGCGGACGGATCGTCTTCCAGGCCGTGGGCAAACTGTGGCTGACCGATGCGCGTGGCGCGCAGCCGCACCGCCTCACACCCGCCCGGTTCGCACCGGTCGAGCTCTCGCCGGCATGGTCGCCGGACGGGCAGTGGATCGCCTTCACCACGTGGGATGAGAGCGAGCGCGGACAACTCTGGAAGATCCGAGTGGACGGTGGCGATCCGCAGGGACTCACGACGGAACCGGGCGAGTACCTCAACCCGACCTGGAGCCCCGACGGGCGGCAGATCGTCGTTGCCCGCGGCTCAGGCGCCACCGCGCGCGGACATTTCTGGGCCGACAATGCGTGGTACGACCTGGTAAGGGTTCCGTCGAACGGCGGCGCCGCGACCTTCATCGTGCGCTCCGTGGACGAACAGATTGGCCAGATCGTCCGCGGCTCGTTCGGCCCGCAGGGTCGATTGTACTATCTCGAGCAGGGTAACAAGAGCGGGGCGGGGACGCAGTCGGCGGGTACCCGGCTCGAGTCGATCACGCTCGATGGGGGGGAGAAGCAGGTGTGCGCCACTTTCCCCTTCGCCGATGAGGCGGCGGTCTCACCCGATGGCCAATGGCTCGCCTTCGCCGAGGGAGACAATGTGTACCTCACGCGAACTGCTGCTGCGGGCGCGTCGGACACCGCCCGGCGCATAGACAAGCGGATCCCGCGGAGCGGAGTGAGACAACTGAGTCTCGAGGGCGGATTGTTCCCGCACTGGGTCGACGCGGAAACACTCGAGTTCGGGAGCGGCAATCGCCATTTCACCCATCACCTGCGGACAGGCAGGACCGACACGACCGAGATCCGGCTGAGTCTACCGCGGCCGATCCCGGAGGGCACGCTGGCGTTCACCGGAGGTCGCATCGTGACGATGGACCACCGGAAGGTGATCGAGAGAGGAACGGTCGTCGTGCACGGAAGCCGCATCACCTGTGTGGGGGAGTGCGACGTCCCCCGGGCGGCGCGGGTGGTCGATGTCAGCGGGAAGACCGTCATTCCCGGCCTCATCGACATGCATGCCCATCACCACCAGCAGCACGAGGGTATATCACCACCGCACAACTTCGAGTCTGCTATCTATCTGGCCTACGGCGTGACCACAACACTCGATCCGGCGCCCTGGTCGCAGAACGTGTTCCCGGAGGCGGAGAGCATCGAAGCCGGGGCGGCCATCGGTCCGCGAACGTTCGCGACGGGCGACATCTTCCTCGAGGGTGACGGTACCCACCACAATGACCTGACGAGCTATGAC
>JBBQYZ010000657.1:0-2579 GCA_038208205.1 Gemmatimonadales bacterium
GCACGACGATGTATCTGGCCTTGTTGCCCGGCAGGTCCTCGCGCCAGATGTAGTTGTATCCGACCCCGAAGCCGAGCCGCTCGTATCTGGCGTTGCTCCTGAACCGTCCCACGAAGTGGTGCCGCTCGAGCGTCGCGAGGGTGCTCTTGCGAGTCATCTTCGCCGAGCTGATGGTGAGGCTCGCGACCGCTCCGTCGGACCCAATCTCGGCGGGATCGCCGTTGACTGAAGGCAGATCGGTCGGTGGAACGTCATACTCGTTCACGGCCTCACGCAGCAGCTGCTGACGGCTGGCGTGGTACGCAACCGAGCTGCCCGCCCTCTGTTCTTCCGGGATTCGGCGACAGCTGGCCGCCGTCACGACGGTGAGAATGGCGACGACCGTGACGGTCCACTTCCGGTTCACTGCTTGCGCGAGCACCATGCGACTTCCTCCGAGTTCGAGAACGATCGGCACCACTGTTCGATCGGCTTCAGGCAGCGAAGGCATCCGCTGTGATCATCGCTGCAATGAATCCATCAGCGCGCGCAGCTCGGGTTCGGCCCCACTCCAAAGAGCCCCTACCCGCCGACCCCATCGCTCCGCGGTGGCCCGATCTCCGGCGCGCCGAGCGAGCGCCACACGCATCAGCATCGCGCGTCCCACGCCTCCCGCCTGCGGCGTCGCCTCCAGCAGGATGCTGCGCGCACGTGGCAACGCCTCCAGCGCAGCGTCGAGCTGACGTGTCGCGGCGCTGGTATCGCCGAGCTGGAGCAACATGTCCGCGTGCGCCACGGATCGGTCTATTCCCAGCGTTCCCGGAGAGTAGGCCGACGTGAGCGACGAATAGCGCCCGCTCGACGCGCGCGCGGCCGCGCTATCGCCGCGCGCCAGCGCAAGTCGCATGGCGAGTAGCGCATCGAAGCCGGAATCGACGGTGAACGAGAGCTCACCCAACCCGTCTCCCGCCAGCACGATCGGGGTGGCGAACAGCATCCGTCGAGTCGTTCTTTGCTCCGACGCGGGCACCAACGTGGTCACCATCCGGTCGAGACGGTGGCTGACTGCCCGCAGACTGTCGCGGGGAGAGCTCAGCGATGCGTACGCGCGGAGCTCGAGTGCCGCCATCATCATGTCGGGGGCGAGGACCGCCCGGCGCCCACTCGGTGCAAGAAACGGCACGTGCTCGCTGTCCGACGCCGCACGTCGCAGCAGCGCGGCGGCGCGGGTCGGCCGACCAGTGAGCACTGCGAGGTTGGCCAGAAAGCCGGCCTGATACGACGTAGGGGTTGGCCAGGCGGCGAGAATGGAATCGGCGAGCGAGCGCGCCGAGGACACGCTGTCCGACTTCAGCAGCAGTCGCACGACGGCGACGGCCCGGAAGACCCGGAGGTTCGCGGAGTCGGTGTGTTGGGCCGCCTGGCGCGCAGCGCCGAGTGCCGGGCCCAGTCCCTGCCCTGACCCGCTGATCGCGCTCGCTGCCTCGAGCGACTCCGAGTAGCTCGACTGCGCGTCCGCACTGGCAGGAAAGGCCCGCACCCAGTCAGCGGTCAGCTCGCTGGCGACGTCTGCCGCCCACATGACCGCGCGTCGTTCCGTCGCGTGTGATGGCGGGGTGCGCAAGGCCTGCCCAAACGCTACGGGGACGAATGCCAGCGTGTCCGCCGCAAAGGAAGGAAACGCGAGGAATCGCTGCGTGTCGGGCAGGATCGCGACGCCTCGGCGGATCCGAGACTCCTCGGTGTAGAGGACTCGGCGCGACAGTCGCTGGAACGCCAGTCCTCGTTCCGCGAGGTGGAACGACGGCACCAACGCGAGGGCGCGCCGATACGCCGCGATGGCCGTGTAATAGCTCCCGCGAAACGCGTAACCCGTCGCGCTGCGTGCGTCGCGCACCACTGCGTCGTCACGCGCGTTGCAATCCCCGATGCCCAGCCACGCCGCGAAGTCGGTGGAGTCGGTCGCCGCGAGGGCGCGGTAGCGACGACACGCCTCGGGCGCATGCCCGTCAGCCAGGTCGCGCAGTGCGGCCGCGTGCGCCGCTTCGCGCGGCGGCAGCGCCGCGGACAGGGCCACGGCACGCGCGGCGTCCCCCAGCCAGGCAGACGGCTCCGCGTCGCCGCGCCACGCCAGCGTGCGGGCGCGCCAGAGGTGTGCCTGGGCGAACGACTCGTCGGATTGCACGGCGGCGCGGAACCGCTCCTCCGCCCCGCGGAGGTCGAAGCGATCGAGCGCCTCGCGGCCCTCGAGGAACTGCTGCAGCGCGTGGAGATTCCGAGTGCCGACCACCGAGGCCCCGCGCACTCCCGTCCCGCCAATCACGATCGAGTCGGCGAGCGCCGCGAACACGCTGTCCATGCCCGTCGCATCGCGCGAGACACGCACGCGGAACTGCCGCGCGGTCTCCTTGCCCTGCGTGACATCGTAGGAGACCGCGCGGATCTCGAGCGAATCGCCGATCGAGACGACCTCGCCCCACGCGAGCGCACCGGCACGGAGCGCCTCGGCAGCTTGCAGCGCCTCGTCCACCGTCCGGGGCGGCTTGCGCGACCAGAGGTCGCTCACCCGCATGTCGTCCACCAGGCGAACGCCCTCCCAG
>JBBQYZ010000658.1:0-2577 GCA_038208205.1 Gemmatimonadales bacterium
GCGTTCGTTGTCTTGTGCGAGCCAGTCTGGCTGTTGGCACAGTGGTCGGGTGACTGTCGGAGGAACTCGCGTCAACAATCTCCCGGGTCATTACACCTAGTGCTGAGCCGCGCGCGTCGGGGGACCAAGCGCAACCGTAACCGAGCTCGTGCCGCGAGAAGACCCCTCACTCGCGTGCGCGGCTGACCACCGCGCGCACGCGAGCAGGACCGCAGCCGCGGCAAGCGCGACAGTCGACGAGGCCGACCCGGCGATGAACGCGAGCGCGAGGCCGAGGATGATCTCGCCGAGGTTCTCCGCCTGCGACAGGAACGAGTGGACCGTGGCGCGCACGTCGCTCGTTGTGCGCCGGTTGACGAGGATCGTGCCTGCGACCCTTGTGGTCGGGAACCCGATGCCGGACACGAGGAGCGAGCCTGCGGCCGCCGACGCCGCGTTCGGCGCGTGGGCGAACAGGAGGAGACCGGCGACACCGGTGTCGCCGGGCGACATCGGTGCCGTCGATGCGCGCCTCGACGAGCCGCAGCGTCATCGCGCCGAGAGCGGCGGCGAGCAGCGCGACAGCAGCGAACCAGACGATCGGATCCGGATCGGTGGGCATCCCGAGCAGGACGAGCCGACGCTCGAACAGCCGGCCGAAGCCCTCGCCTGCGCCGTTGACGAGCAGAGTCGCGGTGAGCACCAGAAGGATCACGCGGTCGGCGCGCGCGACGGCGACGCCGCGACGAAGGATCGCTCTCGACTCGGCCCACCGACGGCCCGCGTCGACCGGCGCGAAGCGTGTCTCGGGCCACCGCGCCACGAGGAGTACACCGAGGCCGATCATCGCCACGCCGGCGACGACGATCGCGATCGACAGCGTCGTGGCCCACGCCAGCGCGCCGAAGCCGACGATCCCGATCGCGGTGCCGACCAGGCCCCGGCGCGCCTGTGCCGCCAGGACCCGGTCGATCAGGTCAGGCCGGTCGAGCTCGTCGGTGATCCAGGCGACATCTGCGCCGCTCGAGAGGGCCCATCCCAGCCCCCATAGGCAGTTCGAGACGACCAGCAGCGGGAACGCGGTCACGAATCCCGTCATTGCCATCCCCGCCCATCACGACGTGGGCGAGGACGAGCGTGAGCCGGCGGCTGACCCCGTCGGCGAGCACTCCTGCGGGTACCTCTGCGATCACCACCGTCACGCCTTGGAAGACGCCGATGAGGACGAGCTGGGACGGGGACAGGTCAGCGACCACGACGAGGTAGACAGCGGTCGCCAGCCACCAGCCGCGCGCGAGCGCAGCACGGAGCAGGGCCCAGCGCAGGAACGCGTTGGCGAGATCGGGATGCACTGATGCCTTTCATCTTGGAGTGCGAACGCGAAGGAACGAAAGCGCGTCGACGTCAGCGGCCGGACGGCTGGACTTCGTGGTCCGGGTCGGGACTCAGGCTCTGAAAGGAGCTCGCACGGTGCACCCCCGAGGTGTCAGCGAACCGCCGATCGTACCGGCCGCGTCCTGCCCGGGCCCTCACATTCCGACCTTCGCGAACGCGAGGCCCACGCTTCTTCCACGGACGATTGGCGTCTCAGAACGCGGTACTACTCCGCTCTGTCCAAGGTCTCACCAACCGCCGGGGCGGCGTCGGGTGACGACGCTGGCAGACTTTTCGCTGTGCCGCTCGTCCTGCCACCGTCGGCCCCATGCTCGTTCTGTGACTATCTCGTTGGCAGCCGGCCGTACACCATCCTCGACCGGGACGACCTCACTGCCATCTTGGTCACGTACGAGCAGCGCGGCCTCGGCCACATGCTGGTGATCCCGGTCGAGCATCGCCTCACACTGCTGGACCTGTCCGCGGCAGAGCAGTCCGCCCTCATGCACGGTGTGGTGCGGGCGTCGCAGGCGATTATCGGTGCATTCGACCCCGACGGCGTGGCGGTCTGGCAGAACAACGGCATTCCAGCACACCAGTCGGTGCCACATGTCCACTTCCATGTCGCGGGCACGCCGCCGGGAGGTGGCACGAACTGGGGTGAGGTCGAGCGGCTCGAGATCACACAAACGGATGGGATCGCCGCTCAATTACGACCGCACCTGTCGTGGGCGACTGCCCCCCAACGCCGGATCAGGGCTCACCCCTCGCCCTGCGATGAGCGGCCCTGCCCGTATGCCCGGCAGTGTCACTCCAACAGTTGTGGGGCCTCGATCCGTCCACGGCAGAGTGTGGGGATGGATGCAGAGCAGACTCCGAAAGAGATTGTGCGCCGGTTCCTCGAGCACGGGCGGGCAGTGGACGGCGGCTGGGACATGGAGGTGATCGTGGAGTGCTTCAGCGAGCGCTACTGGTCGCACACCTGGCAAGGGGATCTGGCGACGACTGGCGCCCGTCAAGGCGCCTTCTTCGGAGCGTTCGACTTCTTGGAGCGACTGTCCAGCGACCTCATCGCCGAGTCTGACCTCGTTGTTCACCGGTCCACGGTCAGGCTCCGGCAGACGGGCGAAGTGTTCGGAGTCCCGGCAACCGACCGGGTGGTGACGTGTGAGCACGTGGAGATGTGGCGGGTTACGGACGGCAAGATTGTGGAGCACTGGGGTG
>JBBQYZ010000659.1:0-2571 GCA_038208205.1 Gemmatimonadales bacterium
GCACATGGCGACGCATGGTGCCACCGCGCCGGCGTTCGAGGGCTCGTTCGTCGTCGCCGACAGCCGCGCTCCCTCGCTGCTGAGCGACCGCGAGGTCGCCGCGGGCGACCTGGTGCACCTGCGCGGCGGCGTGCTGCGCGACGGATGGGAAGGTTGGTTGTCCCGCAGTGCCGTGTGCGCCGGCGAACCGTCGGTCGAGCAGCAGGCGGCGGCGGGCGCCTGGCGCGGCGTGATGATCGCGGTCGTCGACTGGTGCCGTCCCGGGAGCAGCGTCGGCGACCTGCGCAGCGCGGCGGAGGGCGTGACCGTCGACGGGGTGGGAGTCGGCCACGAGGCGCTCTCCGACCGTGACGTGCTCGAGCCCGGGATGGTGCTCGCGATCGAAGCCGTCGTCGACGGGCTGCTCGCGGCCGAGACCTTGCTCATCACGCCCGACGGTTCAGAGACGCTCACGACCCTGCCGGCGCCCCTCTACATCTCGATGTAGCTCGCCCCGCCCGCCCGTCCACTTGCACTAGGGGGTGGGCGGTTCCCGACCACAATTGACGACGCAACGGCGACGATCCAGGCGTCCGCGACGGTGAGGCCGAGGCGTTGCCACAAGCCGTGCGCGGTGCCGAAGACCGTCGCGATCAGACACAGCGCCGCGACCGCGGCCACGACCACCGAGACCCGTGCCCCGGTTCGCCTGCCGGATGCGGCGAGCGGAGGCGCAGCAAGGAGTGGAAGGGCGACGATCGCCGTGTAACCGAGCGCCGCTAATACACCGTGCACGGCGTCGCCCGACCACCCGTTCAACGGTGTCGCGGCCACGCCGATGGTGAACGCGCCCGTCGCGATCGCGGCGATCCACGCGTGTCCACCGAGCACTTCGCGCAGTGCGAACCCGAACGCGATGACGCCGAGCCCGAACACCACGAGGCACACGGTCGTCGCGACATGTGTCGACGCGTCGGATGCGGCGAGGTCACTGATCGCGCCGTCGACGCTGGAGTAGCCCGCGGTCGTCGCGCCGGCGACGGCCCACGACGCGACGAACACGATCGGACCGATCACACCCCCGAGTGCGAGGATCCGCACGCGCTGCGTCACCCCAGCCATCGATGCACCGCGTCGACTGTACGGCGACTACTCCAGGTGTTCCAGCGCGTCGGTGAGGTGCGCGAGCGCGGGGAGCGCATGGACCCGCACCACAGTCGCGTCGTCGAAGTCGCGCACGGCAACCAGGAAGCCCTCGTCGACGAGGTCGGCAACGACAGCCCTCACCGCGCCGGCGGTGTGTGGGGCCACTACACGCGAGGTCGCGATCACCGTCTCGTGACCACTCAGCCGGTCGGCTCGGCGCGCAGGACCTCGAAGACGATGCCCGCGACTTCCGCGAAGAAGCACGCGATCGCGCCGCCGTGGCCCCAGGGGCGTCACCGCGGGCTCGGTACACGGGATGCCACGCTCGACGCAGCGTTCATGCGCGCGTTCGACGTTTCGGGTGCCGATCGCGATCCCCCAGATGTGACGACGATCGCCTTTCAGGATCTGGAACTGTCGGCTCTCGGTGGAGCCGGTGATGGAGCCGGTGATGAAGCCGCCTCCGAACGACGACGCGCCCCGGAACTCGCGCACGCTGGGATCGGAGTGACGGTGGTCGACGGCGGCCGCGGAACATACAGTGCCGCCCCAGGGAGGTTCGCCCATGGTCGACCGCACCATCTTCGCCGACTCCCGCATGCTCGTCCTCGACCAGCACGCGCTCGCGCACTTGGCGCCCGAACACCACGAGGAATATCTGGCGCTGCGGGGCGCGCACCGCCGTCCCGGAGTCAGCACCAGCGACCCACCCGGTCCGCCGGCCGACGGCGAGCACCTCGCGGCCGCGGGCCGGCCCGGCGAGTGGGACCCCAAAGAGCGCCTCGCCGACGCGTCGCGTCTGTTGCCCGGGTACCTGCTGTCGTTGCAAGACGTCGCGGTCGCCGAGCTCCACCGCATCGGCGTCGACAACCTGCTGTGGGCCACCGACTACCCGCACCCGGACTCCACGTGGCCCGAGTCGCGCGCGGTCATCGCCGAGCAGTTCACCGGCTGTAGCAAGGCCGAAGTCCGTCAGCTCGTGTGCGACAACGCGGCGCGGCTCGCCTGCCTGTGAGCGCGACCGCAGAGCCTCGCATCCCGCCTCTGCCGGAGGGCGAGCGCACCGCTCGTCAGCAGGAAGTGATCGACGACCTCGTGGTCGGGCCGACCGTCAACATCTACACCACGCTCGCGCGCCATCCCGACGCGGCCGCGGCGATGGTGAACCTCGGCCGAACGTTGCGGTTGGGCCGGCTGCCGACACGCGATCGCGAAGTGCTCATCCTGCGCACCGGCTGGAACTGCAACTCCGCGTACGAGTTCGCGCAGCATCGTCGCGTCGGTCTCGCCGTCGGCATGAGTCTCGACGACATCCGGCGCATCCAGCGTGGGCCCGAGGCCGAGGGGTGGGATCCCGTCGAGGCGCTGCTCTGCCGCGCGGCCGACGAGCTGCACCACGACTACGCGCTCACCGACGCGACGTGGGCGGCGCTCGCCGAGCACTAC
>JBBQYZ010000660.1:0-2560 GCA_038208205.1 Gemmatimonadales bacterium
ACACACTGGTGACCCGGTGGGGGTCGGCGGACGACGAGTAGAGGAGATTTTGGGTGCCGAGTGAGCGTTCAGGGCATGTACTGGGGCTCATCTCCGACACGCACGGTCTGGTGCGTCCAGACGTGTACGAGGCGCTCGCCGGCGTCGAGCTCATCCTGCACGCGGGCGACGTCGGCGGGGATGATGTGCTCGACGAGCTCGCGACGATCGCACCGGTGGGCGCGGTGTACGGCAACACCGACGCGCCGGATGATCCCCGTCTCTCCCCCGAGATCGTGAAGAGCGTGGGAGCTGTCGGCATCCACGTGAGTCACGGCCACGAGCTTGGAAGCCCGACGCCAGAAAAACTGATCGAGCGCTATGCCGCGGACGTGATCGTGTACGGGCACACGCATCGCGCCCTGGTCGTTCGCGCGGGGGGCAAGTTAGTCGTGAATCCAGGAGCGGCGGGTCCGCGAAGATTCAACATTCCGCCGAGCGTGGCGAGGCTCACTGTGAGCGGCGGGGCCGCCGCGGTCGAGTTGGTGACGCTGCGCAGGTGACAGCCGGCTACGCGATCTTCTCCTCGACGCCGACTGCGACCCGACGCTCGGCGGCCATCTTCGCGATCGCGTCGGCAGCCAGAGTTCGCTCCAGCTCCTCCGGATGGCACCGGAACCACGACGACAGCAGCAGGAGCTCGTCGATCTCGTGGGTCGGCACCTGCGTGGTATCCCGCTCCGTCCGGCCGAACACGTCGTCGACCATGCGGGCGAGCGTGCGCCGTTCTCTCGCCGATCGCGGGGCCCCGGTCTGAGCGCGCACCCGGCCGCGGCGGATAAGATAGACACGGTCATCGCCGCCGTAGCCCGGAACGGTATAGATGAACGACAGCGTCTCGATCGCGAAGCGGAAGCGCATGAACTGCTCCTTGAGCGCCTCGAGACGTCCCAGCTTGTCGCGCAGCGTGGCCGCGCGCTCGTATTCCAGTCGCTCGCTGGCCGCCTGCATGTTGGCGCGCAGACTGGCGACGGGTCCGTCGTTCGCGCCGTCGAGGAAGGAGCGCGCCATGCCCACGCGCTCGGCGTACTGGCGCTCCGAGCAGCCGCCAACGCAGGGGCCCAGGCATTTCTTCACCTCGTAGCGGATGCACCCCGGTGTGCGCGCGCCGATCTGAAACAGCTCCTGCTGGTCGGCAAAGAACATCCTCCGATCGAGCGAACAGTCGCGAATGCCGAGGACGTCGTTCAACTCGCGTACGGCCTCGCTCACACGCTGTGCGCCGAAGAAGGGGCCGTAATATACCGCCGCGTTCTCGCTCGCTCCGCGCACCACGAGGAGCTTGGACGCCGGACCACGGGTGACCTTGATGAACACGAAATGGCGCGCGTCGCGCTTCATGGCCACGTTGAATCGGGGACGGTAACGCTTGATGAGCTGCAGCTCGAGGAGCAAGGCGGCGAACTCGCTCGGCGCGTATTCCCAGTCGATGCTCCGCGCCTCGCGAACGATGCGGGCCCCTTTCTCCTCCGGATAGGCGCAGCGGAAGTAGCTCAGCAAGCGCGACCGGAGACGCTTCGACTTGCCCACGTACAGCACCTCTCCTCCATCGGCGAGCATCCGATAAATCCCCGGACGGTCGGCGGCGCCGGTACGGACCACTCCCCGCATCTCGGCGAGCTGCTCGTCGCGCGCGGCCGGAGGACGGCACGCTCGGGTCATGACTGGCAGCGGGCGCAGAACACCGTCGAGCGGCGATCCACAGCATCGGTGACCACCAGGCGGCTGCCGCAGCGCAGGCACGGACACCCACCGCGGCCGTAGACGGCGAGCGCGGCGGCGAAGTGCCCGCGGCCGCCCGACGCATCCCGATAGTCGCGGAAGCTCGTCCCGCGCGCCGCGATCGACTCCTCCAGCACGCCGACGAGCGCCGCGTGCAGCAGGCCGGCTTCCCCCGGGGCGATCCGGCGTCCTTCGCGTGACGGGTCGATCCGCGAGCGCCAGAGCGCCTCGTTGGCGTAGATGTTCCCCACACCGGCCAACCGGCGCTGGTCCATCAACAACTTCTTCACCACCTGCCTCGAGTCCCGGAGAAGGGCCGATAGATGCGACGGCGTGAACGCGTGGTCAAGCGGCTCGACGCCCAACGTGGCCGAGTACGCGCTCCAGCGCGCGGGCGTCATGAGGGCGACCGTTCCGAGGCGACGGATGTCGCGGTAATGCAGCGTGCGGCCGTCGTCGAGGCGCAGGGCGAGCGTGGAGTACTGTCGCTCACGCGGCGGCAGCGTTCCCGCGTCGATGAGCAGAGCGCCCGTGAAGCGAGGCTGGACGACCAGGCGGTCACCGGTCGAGAGATTCAGGACGACGAGCTTGGCGCGGCGCCAGGAGCGCGTGATGACCGAACCGGTGACCCGGATGGCGAACGATGTGGCATCGACTTCGCGCAGCACGTCCGGGCGGCTGACCGAGACCCGGGCGACACGCGCCCCCGCAACCGCGGCCTCGAGGTCGCGGGCGATGGTCTCAGTTTCGGGAAGCTCCGGCATTGCGGTGCAGCTCGCGCCAGCCGATGTCGGTGCGG
>JBBQYZ010000661.1:0-2560 GCA_038208205.1 Gemmatimonadales bacterium
GTAGCTATTGAACCAGTACGGTTGTGGAGAGCGGCGACAATCGACGCGTTTCATCATTCTCCATCCCAACGTTTGACAAGCTTCTGCTCGACTCCAAGGTGGTCGAGCATACGGGCGACAACGAAATCCACGAGATCCGAGATCTCCTTGGGGCGATGATAAAACCCGGGCGAAGCGGGCATCACAATGGCTCCCGCGCGCGTTAGGCGCAGCATGTTGCCAAGGTGGATCGCGCTCAGCGGCGTTTCCCTCGGCACGAGAAGCAACGTTCGCTTTTCCTTGAGCGTCACGTCCGCCGCGCGCTCGATGAGAGAACGCGATGCACCGACGCTGATCGCCGACAAAGTCCCCATCGAGCACGGACAGACTATCATCCCGGCCGTGAGCGCCGAGCCCGACGCCGGCGGGGCGCCTCGGTCTTCGTTGGAAAACGTCTCGACGCAGGAATCCCATCCCTCCTTTCCGACGGCGGTCCGCAGCTCGTCGATCGAACCAATACCAACTTCGGTCTCCAGCAGTCGCAGGCCGTACTTCGAGACTATGAGAGAGACAGGACGGTGAGCCGCCGCCAGCTGCTGAAGCAGCCTCACCGCGTAGGGCGCGCCTGACGCTCCGGTGATCCCTACAACGATCGGCCGCGTGCCGCTCATCGGAGCAAGCGCTCGGTGAAGACGAAACCAAAGAAGACAATGCTGATCACGCCGTTCATCGTGAAGAAAGCCGCATCGAGTCTGGTGAAGTCATCCGCTTTGACGAGAGAGTGCTCGTACAGCAGCAACATGCCTGCGACGATCACGCCAGCAAAGTAAAGCACGCCTGCTCCCGCACCGACGCCTGCGATCGCCAGCGCAGCAACCGTCGCCAGGTGCAGAAACCGAGCGATACCGAGCGCTGTTGGCTCTCCGAACGTCGAAGGTACCGAATACAATCCGTTCTCCCGATCGAACGACACATCCTGCAGAGCGTACAGAATGTCGAAGCCGCTCACCCACGTGGCCACCGCGATCGCCAGCGAGATCAGCATCCACCAAGGGTCGCTCCACCGACCGGTGATCGCGAGGTATCCGCCCACAGGCGCGATCGACAGCCCGACGCCGAGAACAAGGTGGGACCAGCGCGTGAACCGCTTGGTGTAGCTGTAGAACAGGACCCAGGCCAAAGCCACCGGAGCAAGAAAAAGGCAGAGCCGATTGAGCTGCCACGCCGCCAGCAGAAAGACGAGCGACGCAATCGCAACCGCGACGCTCGCTTCACCCACACTCATCGTGCCGGAGGGAATCTCCCGCAACCGAGTGCGTGGATTGCGCGCGTCGATCTCGCGGTCGACGATCCGGTTGAACCCCATCGCAGCGAAACGGGCGCTCGTGAATGCGACGACGACCCAGAGCACAGCGCCAACGGAGATTGGCGCGATGTAGCTCGCCAACACAACTCCGACGAGAGCAAACGGGAGCGCGAAAACGGTATGCGGCAGCCGCACCAGATTGGCGTGACGGAGCAACGCCCCCTTCCCGCGAAAGGTCTGTCCCTCGCGAGCAGCGCTGGCCGAACGATCGTCGCCGCTAGCCGTCATTCGTTCGGAACCTCTCCGACCTCTCGTTCGGTCCCAGCCCGAGTTTCGCCCACATCGCGTCCACCCGCTGCTTCGTGGCCGGATCCATCTCGATCAGCTTGGGCCAGTTGCGGGTGAATCCTTCCTCGGGCCACTTCCGCGTCGCATCGATACCCATCTTCGACCCGTAGGTGAACGCTCGGCTCGAGTGATCGAGGACATCGATCGGCCCCATCGAGAACCGCACATCACGCTCCGGATCGATGTGATTGAGCGCGACCCACCACGCCTCCTGCACGTTCCGCACGTTCACCTCCTTGTCGAGCACGACGATGACCTTGGCGAGCGACATCAGTCCCTGACCCCACATCGCGTTCATCACCTTGTATGCCTGACCGGGATACTGCTTGTCTATAGACACGAACACGAGGTTGTGGAATATCCCCTCCGCCGGCATGTGGTAGTCGACGATCTCGGGGACAGTGAGCTTGAGCAGCGGCAGGAAAATCCGCTCCGTCGCATGGCCCAGGTAGTAATCCTCCATCGGTGGCCGCCCGACAATAGTCGTGGCGTAAACCGGTGAGCGCCGCATTGTAAGCGCCGTCACGTGCACCTGCGGATAGAGATCGGCCTCGGAATAAAAGCCTGTGTGGTCTCCGAACGGTCCCTCGACGACAAGTGGCTCCGATGGATCGATGTAGCCCTCGATCACGAATTCCGCTTCCGCGGGAACCTCGAGGTCCGACGTCACGGCCTTGGCGAGAGCCACCGGCGATGACCGGAGGAATCCGGCGAACAGAAACTCGTCAATGGTCGGCGGCAGCGGCGCGGAAGCCGAATACACCGAAGCCGGGTCCGAGCCGACCGCGATGACGACCGGCATCCGTTCTCCTTTTTCCGCCATCTCACGCCAATGGGCGGCGCCGACTTTGTGCCGCTGCCAGTGCATCGCGAGCGTGCGCGGCCCGAGCACCTGCACGCGGTACATGCCGACGTTACGAATACCGC
>JBBQYZ010000662.1:0-2558 GCA_038208205.1 Gemmatimonadales bacterium
GGCGGATCTTCTCGCCGGCTTCTTCCATCCGGCCCATCTCGATGAGCAGCTCTCCGAGATTGAGCAACGTCTCGGTGCTGCCGGGGTCCTGGCGCAATCCCGCGAGATAGTGCCGCCGTGATTGCTCCAGCTCGCCCTTGGCCCACAGCGCCTCGGCGATGCGGACGTGAACATCGTGATGGCCGTCGTCCAGATCGAGCGTCTTGCGCCAGCAGTAGATCGCTTTGTCGTACTCGCCGCGGGCGCACAGGCTGCATGCGATGTAGTAATAGCAGTGCGGGCAGTGCTCCTTGTACAGCCGGGCGAGGTAGAACATCTCCTCGGCTTTTTCGTGCTCGCCCAGCTCTGTGTAGGTGATGATCCGGTTGCAGTAGCTCGGCTCAAACGCCGGGTCGATGGTCTCGACTTTTTGAAACGTTTGCAGCGCCTGACGGAATCGCCCGACGCGGTGCAGGTCCATGCCCAGCCGGTTCATCGTCTGGAGATCGTTGGGATCGATCGCCAGCGCCTGCTTGTAGGCCTCGACCGCCTCTTCGATGCGGTCCATCTCGTCCAGCGTTAACCCCAGGTTGAAGAACCAGCCGCTGTTGTAGGGGTTGATGGCGATGGCGGCGCGCAGCTCTTCCAGGGCTTCGGACCATTTGCGCTGTTCGAACAGCTCCTGCGCCCATTCGACCCGCTGTTCGGCATCATTCCAGTCGTTCATGGCCTTGGCCGCTGGGTGGAAAGAGAAACCCGACCGAGCGGCTAATGTACTGTGCGCGCAGGTGGCGATGCAAGTCGTTATTCGACCCTTGGAAAATGGTTTGCGGCTCAGGTCGGGCGTCGGGTCGTGACGATGAAAAAGTGTGTGCGGCCTACAGCTTTTCGGCGGGCGTGAAATACGTTATTTTTGCTCAGACGGGCGAGACGCGGGCACAACCGGTCTAAAGTCATTTCGCCGGGCCAGCCGGGCTCTTGCGTCGGACTGGAAAACGCAATTTGGCCCGTGAATGACAGAGGTCCAATCGTGCCGGGCAGAAGATGGATGATGCTCGCGGTGTTCGCGGCGGCCTCCGCCGCGCCGCAGCCTCGCGCACTGCTCGCACAGACCGCGCCGCCCGCACAGAACGCGCCCGCGGCACCCGCGCCGGCTCCCCCCGCGGCACCCGTGCCGGCTGCGCCCGTGGCGTCGCCCGTTGACCCGCGCGAACCGATCGCGGTCCTGCGCGATTCCGCATCCAGCGCGGTCGAACGCGAGGAAGCCGCCCGGCGGCTGGTCCTTCGCAACACCCCTGAATCCCGCCAAACCCTGGCCGACGCTCTGAAGGATGTCGGCAATCGCCGCGGGCAGCTCGCCGTCGCGCGCGCATTGGTATCGGACCCCAATCCGGATCCGGCCCTGATCGTTCCGCTGCTGGCGCTGATCGCGCCTGACCAGCCCGCCCTCACCGACGCCGCGATCACGGCCCTGGGAAACTACCGCGACAACCGCGACGTGCGATCCCAGTTGATCGAGATGGCCCGCGACCGCCAGCGCCAGCCCGAGCTCACCCGCATCAGCGCGATTCGCGCCGTCGGGGGGATGTCCGATAAGCGCGCGGCGGGAACGCTGATGGAGCTGGTCAACTCCGACGCCGAGAGCGCCGCCGTCCGCTCCGCCGCCGCCGATGCGCTGGCGAGCATGACCGGCGCTCCCAGCACGCGCCGCGATCCCGCGCAATGGCAGCGCTGGTGGGCCGATAACCAGAACAAGCCGGATGCCGATTTCGAGCGCGACCTGCTGTGGGCGCGCTCCGGCAAGCTGTCGCGCGTGGAGCTTCGCTTGAATCGGCTGGTCGAATCGATGCAGGCGCTGCTGGCCGAGGAGTATCAGAAAGTCCCGGAAAAGAGCCGCGAGTCGACGCTGCTGAGCTACCTCCGCAACGCCGAGCCGGAAATCCGCGCCGTCGGCGCGCGGCTGGTTCACGAAGACTTCACCCAGAACCGCGCGGTCCCGCCGGCGGTCCGCGAACAGTTGCGAACCATGGTCGGCGACAGTTCGCGGCAGGTGCGCGTGCTGGTGGCGCAGGCGTTGTTCGATCTCAACGACGCCGGCGCGCTGGAGGCGCTGCTTGCGCAAATCTCGCGCGAGCAGGACCCCGACGTCCGCTCGGCGCTGGCCGAGGCGCTGGTGCCTATCCGCGATCTGAAGGTGGCCGAGACCGAGCTTCGGCTGCTGCGCGATCCATCGATCCCGGTCGCCGAGATTGCCGCCCGCGGGCTGCGCGAGCTGGGCCCGCTCATCCGCGAGAAGAATCCCGAACTGGCCAAGCGCGCCGCGGCGGAGTTAAAAGACGTGCTCGAGCAGCGCACCGGCCCGCCGGGCACGCTGAACCTTCGCGCCGCCCTGATCGACGCGATGGCGCCGCTGAAAAACGCCGAGCTGCGCTCGATCTACAACCGCATGCTGCGCCCCGCTGAGCCCGTCGTCGTGCGCTGCGCGGCGCTGCGGGCGCTGGGCGATCTCGGGCAGTCGTGGGCCGCCGAGATGATCGTCGATTCGCTCAATGATCCCGACGACACCGTCCGCCGCGCGG
>JBBQYZ010000663.1:0-2541 GCA_038208205.1 Gemmatimonadales bacterium
AGCGGCGTAGGGCTTTGCGACGTAGTCGTCGGCCCCGATCATCAGTCCGGCGACGCGGTCGTGGGACTCCGCCCGCTCGCCGGAGATGAACATGACACGCGGATCCTGTCCCACCTCCTCGCGAATCGTCCGGCAAACCTCGTAACCGGAGACGTCCTCGAGGGCGACCTCGAGCAGCGCGAGCGAAAGATCCCGCTCGCGCACGATACGTATCGCCTCTTGGCCGCTCGTGGCCTCGACAACGGGATATCCGGCGTCGCCAAGTAGGTTCGCCAGCTCCCGACGAGCTTCGTCATCTTTATCGACGATCAGGACCGGAGCGATCCTCGGCTTTCGTGCCACTTGAACCTGCCGCAGTTTGAAGGCGGGTGGGAGCACTGAGTTGCCTTCCCTAGGGGACAACCACGAAACAAACAGGCTCGTTTACCGAGTTTGCCACCTAAAGCGCTCGGCTAGGTGTGTCATCTGGACAACTGAAAGGGGGGGATACGGATGGCCGATCCGACCACGACCACCGTCACGAGCACCACGTCTGCCACTGACACCGCCGCGAGCACGACCGAGAGCCCGACTACCGCTGCCACGGACACCGCCGCGAGCACGACCGACATCGCTAGCAACAGCACTACTGCCGCCACCGAGACTGCCGCTAGTTCCGCCGAGGCGACAACGGCCACGACCGAGGCCACGTCGAGTCTGACCGACGTGACCGCCGCGACCGACGCGACCACTGGCGTCACAACCGATGCCGTGACGGGGGCGACCGACGCCGTAATCGGCAGTAATGACAGCCTCGCCGCTACCGGGGATGCGGCGACGAGCGTCACCGACGCTGCAAGCGCCACGACCGACGCCGTAGCAACCTCCCTGGAGGGCACTGCGGCGGCCACGAGTGATGCGCTGCCGAGTGTCTACGACGCCGCCGCGTCCACCGATGCCGCCACGACGGCAGCGACCGGCGGTGTCAGCGCGCTGGCCGACGCCGGGGTGAGCTCCATCGATGCCGCGGCGTCTGTCGCAACCAGCCCAACAGCGGCGGTGAGCGATGCGGCCCCGGGTGGCGCCGAGAGCCTGGCCAACGCTACAAGCGAGGTAATTGGCGCCGGCAGCACGCTCGAGCAGGCGACGACGGCTGCTCCTGCCGCCCTGACCGGCATTGGCGATGGCCCCGTGACAGGCGTCACCGCGACGCTGGTCGATAGCGGGGCGGCGTTCGCGGGCGATGGGGCGGCGAGCCCCGTCGCGACCCTGCCACAGGCGGCGGTCGAAACGGCCGTAAGCGGTGGCAGCGCGGTTGATGCGGCGCCACTAGCCGATGTAGCAGCCAAAGTCGACGCGACAGCGGTCGGAGCGACGACACCGACGGAGGTCGTCGGATTGAGCCCCGGCACCACGTTCGTCGGACCCGAGGTCCACACCGGCCTGGTGCATTCGGCGGAGCAACTTGCCGCGACGAGCGGTCCGGTGCCGTCCGCGAACAGTGGCGCCGGCGGACCCAACGCCTTGGAGAACCTCGGCGGCGTCGCCGCAGACTTCCTGGCCACCGCTGCGGACGCACCTAGGGTCGACCTCGTAGCTCTCACGGACGCGCTCGCCGCTCCGGAAGCGCGGCTGGGTCTGCTCACCGCGATCGGACTCATTGGTGTGAGTCGCGCCTACGGCGTCGGCGTCATCGGCACGGTCCAGCCGCTGATGGAGGCGTGCACCGCGAGCATCAGGATGACCTTCCAGTCCGTTCGTCTCGTCCCGTGCACCGCTGGGGCTACTGCGAGCGGCTTCGGATCCGTCGGAAATGTCGGCGGGACTACGGATGCCGCGAGACGATCGCGCCCGTTCGGTGTGCTCGGCGAGCGGGTGGCGCGTGCGGGTCAAGAGCAGGTCGCCAGAGCGGCAGAACTCCCGGGACAGGCCGTCGAGCGGCTTCGGCCATGGGCCGCTCACGGGAGCTCTCTCGTCGTCCGCGTGGTCATCTGGATCCTCGCAACGCTCAGTGTCGCCTTGGCCGCCGTGGGAGCGGTACGCCACGAGCGCAACCGGCCGCGCGCGAGGCGATACTCGTGAGGCGGCGGTTGCTCCTGTCGTTCGTCGGTGCCGTCGCGCTTCTGGCTCCACCGGCCGCCGCGCTCGGGGTGCAGCGCGGCGGCTCGGACGTCGTGACCATCAGGCTCGGCGAGATCGTCAAGGTTTCAGGCGCGCGGGTCGGCTGTGTCGCGAGGCTCCAGGCCGGTTCGCGAGCTATCGACTGCCGCCGCATCGGCGCTCTTCGCGGGACGTACGGAACGATCCTGACGGGCTCGAAGGCACTGGTCGTGAGATTCACGTCGGGCGACACCGGGCGCGTCGTGTTTGTCGCACACCACGGCAGCACACGAACCCGAACCTGCGACGTGGGCCGATGAGCACGCTCTTTGGGGATCGATAAAACGAGCGCCTCGACCGGCCCGAGGTGCTGAGGGAATGACTCAGTCCGAATCGTCGGGGATGGACTACCTCTACGTCCTTCGGAGAAGGAACTGGGCGGTCGTCCCGATGGACTACCTC
>JBBQYZ010000664.1:0-2538 GCA_038208205.1 Gemmatimonadales bacterium
GCTGCGTCGAGCATGATTCCCTCGGAGTAGCGATCGAGCCGCGCTTCCATCTTGGAGAGCTGCGCATTGAGATAGTTCCCGCCGGCTTTCGCCAACGCAGGGAAGGTGTCGGGTGCGGGCCGGCGCCAGCTCGAGACGCACGCGTCCACTCCGTGCTGCAGCGCGTCGTCGCCCAGATAGTGTCCCCACTTCCAGGCAATGACGAACGTCTCCACCGGCACATCCAGCGGATAGATCCCCATATGCTCGCCGGCGCGGATGATCACGGGGCGGAGGTAGCAATGGCGCAGCTCGTTCGCCGCCACGGTCTCCACGCACGCCTGCATCAATGTGTCCGCCGCGTACGGCGGCGGTACGCGGTAGATCCGACAGGAGTCGTAGAGCCGCCGGATATGCTCGGGGAGCCGGAAGATCGCCGGACCGGCCGGCGTCTCGTAGCAGCGAATGCCCTCGAACACGCTCGAGCCGTAATGCACGACGTGGCTCATGACGTGTATCGTCGCATCCTCCCAATTCACGAGCTGGCCGTCACGCCAGATCTTGGCGGTGCGTCCGGTAGTCCGGTCGGTCATGCGCTCCTCGACGAGGGGACGCATGATGATAATCTCCGGGAGCGCCCGACCGCCAGCACATCGCCGCTATCCATCTCCTCGCTCCCGCCATCTCATGAGCGCCTCGCCGGTCTCACTCACGCGCGCCACGAGCGCCGGATCCTCTCCGCGAAGGCGCCACTCCCACACGCGGACATTGCCTGCGACCGACACGAACTTTGCCGGCTGACCGCCGAGGGCGAACACGAGAGCGGTCGCCGCGTCGTACGACGGCGTCGCGCACGGCTCCAGGAGGTCGAACGCGGCGAGGTCGGCCTCCTTCCCCGGCTCCAGCGAGCCGACGCGATGCGCCAGGCCGAGTGCGCGCGCCCCACCGAGGGTGGCGAGCTCGAGTGCGCGGTGGGCGGAGAGCGCGTCGAACGCGCCGGCGCGCGCGCGCTGCACGAGAACGGCGACTCGCGCCTCCTCCAGCAGATCCATGCGATTGTTGCTCGCCATGGAGTCGGAGCCGAGCCCGACCGCGATGCCGGCGTCGAGCATCTCCACGACCGGCGCGATGCCGTGCCCCAGCTTGGCGTTGGAGATGGGACAGTGAGCGACCCCGCATCCGGCCGCCGCGATCGCCCGCACGTCCTCGCTGTCCACCTGCACACAATGGATGAGCAACGGCCTGCTCTCGAGCACACCGAGCCGCAACAGGAGGGCGAGGGGTGAGCGCCCACGCGGACCGACCGCGATACCGCGCGCGCGGAGGGCGTCGGCGAACGGACCCTCGCCGTCGCGCACGAGGCGCAACTCGCTCTCGCTCTCGCCGACATGGATGGCGAGGGGGAGGGGGAGCTCGGAGCGTGCGACGAGAGCGAGCAGGGGGTCGGAGACGGTGTAGGCTGCGTGTGGCGAGACGCCCAGGTGCTGCAGCTCGGTCACGAGCGGGTGCAGCGCGAGGAGCTTCTCGTGCAGCGCCATCGCCGAGTGGCGCACTCGCGCCGGGGACGGATCGGGGCCGAATACTTCCTGGTACATGATGCCGCGGACGCCCAGCTCGCGCATCGCCTGCAGCGACGTGCCGGAGTCGCAACTGTCGGCGTAGGTGGTGATGCCCGCGCGAAGCCCTTCGGTGATCCCAAGCCGAGCCGCATCGAGGAAGCGCTCGGGCGACATGACGGCCTCCTTTGCCCGCTGCAGGCGCGCGATCCACTCGCGAAAGGGGAGATCCTCGAGCAGGCCCCGGAAAGCGGTCAGCTCGAGATGAGTGTGCGCGTTGACCAGACCGGGGAGCAGCACCGCGTCACCGAGATCGCGATCCTCACCCGGCGGCGCACCGTCGCGATCGCCGACGTAGACGATGCGTCCGCCGACTTCGGCGACGGTCCCATCGCGGAGCGGTGGACGGGTGATGGGAACCACCCAGCGTGCGTGATAGCGGATCACCGCACGAGCGGATCGAACAGCTCGTCGTCGCGCACGCCGATGGCACGCACCAGCGCCAGAGGGAAGGTGAGATCTCCCAACTGCTCCACGGTGTGTCCGTCGGAGCCGAGGGAGAGCCGGACGCCACGCTCGTGCGCGCGGCGAACCAGGCGCTCGTGTGCGCGGTAGCGGGATGAGACCTCGAAGGCGATCCCGGCCCGCGCGAGGGCCTCGACGGCGCGCTCCTCTCGTGCCTCCGTCCACAGCGCCTCGAGCGGCAGCGTCCGAAAGGGGAGCGGCAGCAGCGTCGGATGCGCCAGAATATCCACCGACATCTCGCGCGCGAAGCGCTCGAGGTTGTCGAGGTGTATGTCCATGTAACCGTCGGGTGTCATTCCTGTGGGGAGCACCGGATCCCACAGATTGAGCACACCGCCGCCGGGCAGAACGACCGCGTGGAGCGAGCCGAGGCGGTGGGTGAAGCGCGACACCACGTCGTCGGGGAGCTCGCGCCAGAGTGTGTCGTGCCAGCAGAACTCCCCCGCCCGCCCCACCTCGCGCAGCGGGTCGTGCTCGT
>JBBQYZ010000665.1:0-2530 GCA_038208205.1 Gemmatimonadales bacterium
CTCCCCGCTGCGCGCGCCGTCGTGAAGGCGAGCACTCCGAAGTCGCCGAAATGCCCGACGACTTCCCCGCCGACCCTGACGTCGACGGGAGGCGTCGTCGTGACCGTCACTGGGTGCGACGATCCTCGACGCGCTCGACCGCGGCGCCGAGGGCTCGAAGGCGCTCGTCGATCCGCTCGTAGCCTCGCTCGATCTGACCGACGTTGTCGATGATGCTCTCGCCCTTGGCGCAGAGGGGGGCGAGCAGCATCGCCATGCCGGCGCGGATGTCCGGGGACTCGACGCGACCACTGTGGAGCTGGGTCGGGCCGACGACCACGGCGCGATGCGGATCGCAGAGCACGATGCGCGCGCCCATACCGATCAGCTTGTCGACGAAGAAGAGGCGCGACTCGAACATCTTCTCGTGGATGACGATCGTTCCCTCACACTGTGTCGCCGTGACGAGCGCGATCGACATCGTATCAGCCGGAAAGGCAGGCCAAGGTTGGTCCTCCAGCTTGGGCACCGCGCCACCCAGATCGCTGCGGATCTTCATCTCCTGATTCGCCGGGATGAGGAGGTCGTCCCCCTTGGCCTGGCAGACGACGCCGAGGCGCTCGAAGCCGAGCAGTGTGGAGCGCAGATGCTCGACGCCCGCGCGCTCGATCGTGATCTCCGACCGAGTGACCGCGGCGAGTCCGATGAACGAGCCGACTTCGATGTGGTCGGGCCCGATCTCGTGGGTGCACCCGTGCAGCGGGCGGCCACCGTGGATGGTGATCGTGTTGGTACCGATGCCCTCGATGCTGGCACCCATCGCGACCAGAAAGTGCGCGAGGTCCTGCACGTGAGGCTCGCTGGCAGCGTTGCGAAGCACCGTCGTGCCGTCGGCTGCGACGGCCGCGCTGAGCGCGTTCTCGGTTGCCGTCACGCTCGGCTCGTCGAGGAAAACGTCGGCTCCCTTGAGCTTCTTCGCCTTGAGGATGAAGGCTTCGTCGAGCGTGAAGGTCGCGCCGAGCTGTTGGAGCGCAAGAAAGTGCGTATCGACGCGCCGCCGGCCGATGACGTCGCCGCCCGGCGGCGGCAGCTCGAGCTCGCCGCAGCGGGCGAGCAGTGGGGCAGCGAGCAGGATCGAGGCGCGGATCTTCCGACAACGCTCGGGGTCGAGCTGCTTCGCACTGAGCGACTTGGCGTGGATCCGCAGCGCGTTGCGGCTCGTCCACTCCGCGCTCGCCCCGACGGAGATCAGCAGCTCGACGAGCGTCTCCACGTCGCGGATGCGGGGCACGTTGGTGAGGTACACCGGCTCCTCGCAGAGCAGCGAGGCGGCGACGATGGGGAGGGCGGCGTTCTTGTTACCCGACGGGCGAATGCGGCCGGAGAGACGATTGCCTCCCTGGACGACGAACTGCAATGCGTTCATGCGGCGACGTGCGATGAGTCGTGGCCGCAGCGGGAGCGCCGCAGCCGTAGGAGTCGGGAAACATCCCGGGCGAGCGCGCGAGCGTCAAGCCGCGCACGTGCATCCGCCACTGCACCCTTCGCGCCGAGTGCAGGCCAATGTGATGCTTGACACCCTCGCGGCATGCACGATACGATGGGCGAAGGGAAGTCTGCCGTTGGCCCCGCCCTTGCACGTCGCGTCCGCGGTCCCGCTCGGCTGTCATGCGCAGTGCCGCGAGGGGAGCCGTCCATCCAGATCAGGTAGCCGATGACCGTCCTGTTCACGCGCGCCGGCGCGTGGTTGCTGGTGCAAGGCGCGCAGCACGCCGACACGCTGTTGATGCGGCAGGTCGGTCAGGATCCAGGATGGTTCGAGAAGGCGACGGCGATCGCGGGCGGCTTGATGACCGTCGCGCTTCTGGTGCTGACGGTGGCGCTGGTACCGGCGGCGTGGAACTTCAGGAAGAGCTACGCGAAAGTGAGCGACCTGCTCGACCGGGTGTACGGGGACGTGAACCCGTTGATGCGTCACGCCAGTGCGATCGCCGACAACGTGAACTACATCACGACGTCGGTGCGCACGGACGTGCAGCAGGTGAACGCGACCATCGCGGCGGCGAACCAGCGGCTGCAGCAGGCGGTCGCGTTGACGGAGCAGCGGTTGAACGAGTTCAACGCGCTGCTCGCGGTGGTGCAGGACGAGGCGGAAACGATGTTCGTCGCGACGGCGTCCACGGTGCGCGGGGTGCGCACGGGAGCCGCCGCGCTTCACCATGAAGAGGACGTGGAGAGCGCGCCCCGCGCGCCGCTCGCGTCGTCAGAGGAGCTCGACGATGGCTACGACGATCCCGATGAGTCCGAAGCGGGGACCACGCGTCCGCGAGTCCGCCCGCGGCGGCGAGACTGGGCGTGACGCGCAGTACGATCTGCTCACCGCGGCGCTCATCGGTGCAGCGATCGGCGCCACCGCAACGCTGCTCCTTCGCCGCGGCCCGTCGGGAGACCGGCCCGTGGGACCGCTGCTCCGCGGGGCACGCGTGGCCGGCAAGGGAGCGCTCCGCGCCGGCACGGCGGGTGCGCTCTGGGCCAAGGAGCATGGCGGCGA
>JBBQYZ010000666.1:0-2509 GCA_038208205.1 Gemmatimonadales bacterium
GAAGTCGTCGGTCATCGTGTACCAGGGCATCTCCCAGCCCATCCGCGCCTTCACGCGCTCGATATCCGCCTGCGGCGCGCGCGACGCGAACGCCAGCGTCGTGTCGCGCGCGTTCAGGTGCGCGACGTGCGCGACCTGGTCGGCCACCATCGAGCAGCCGCGGCACGCGTGCTCGGGCCAGCCGTCGACGCCGGGCTCGAAGAACGCGCGGTAGACGATCAACTGACGGCGGCCATCGAACAGGTCGAGCAGGCTCACCTTGCCATTGGGACCGTCGAACTCGTATTCCTTCTCCACGGCCAGCCACGGCATCCGCCGACGCTCGGCGGCCAGCGCGTCACGCGCGCGGGTCAGCTCCTTCTCCCGCACGAGCAATTGCTCGCGCGCAGCCTCCCACTCCTGGAGCGAGACGATCGGCGGCGTGTTCATGGTGAGATGTCCACCTTTCTGGTTCATCGGGAAGCTCCCAGCAGTCGAGGGAGGTCGTCGGCGAGCTTGTCGCGCCAGCCGTTGTCGAATCCGTCGCCCTCGGGCACCCGATGATCGCCCCAACCGTCGTGACGCACGCGCAGGCGCGTCCCGTCGGGCTCGGGGAAGAGTTCGAACGACACCTCGGTGTCGCCGAACCCGCCCGACCACCGGCAGCGCAGCAGTCGCGGTTCGTCGATCTCGAGTACCTCACCACGGATCTCGCCGAGCTCCTGCCCCGTTTCGAGCACGAAGCCCCGGCCGACCTCAGGCGCGAAGTCGGTGGGCATGAGCCACACCGCGAGCTCGCTCGGGTCGACGAGTGCGCGCCAGACACGCTCGGGGGAATGCGGGTATACGGCTTCATGTTCGATGCGACCGTCGCGGATCACGGGTTTTCCTCCAGGTGTTGAGCGAGAAGATCGAGGCGGTGGTCCCAGAACCGGTCGAGCGCGTGCATCCACGTCCGGACCTCGTCGAGGCGTTCGGGGTGGAGCCGGTAACGGCGCTCACGCCCGTGCCGTTCTTCGCTCACGAGCCCGACTCCGCGGAGCACGGCGAGGTGCTGCGAGACCGCGGGACGGCTGACGGTGACGACGGCGGCGAGCTCGCGCACAGGCTTGTCACCGCCGGCGAGCGCGGTGACGAGCGTGCGCCGCACCGGGTGGGCAATGGCGCCGAACGCATCGGCGATCGGGGGCGCACCGACTGGGGACATGCCGCCATAATACGTAAGGAGAATCTAACGTGTCAAGGAGTTTCTCCTCGACGGCGTTCGTGGTTGTCGTCACTGAGCGAGGCGGCATCGACGGGTCGACCCCGAATTCGCTCTCGGCGAGCGGCACCGCTGTTCATCCTCGAGATCGCGCGCGTCAACGGCACCGAGACCGCTCAGCAACACGCGCAGCCAACGGTCGGCGAACTATCCGGCAAAGATGCGGACAGCGCGGACGACGCGGTTCGCTGGATCACCGCCGATACTCGTGCCGACGAAATAGAACGCATCCCCGGACGCGGCGCCCGCGTGTTGCGGCGGTGTCGCTGCGGCTCCCCAAGACGGCCCACGACAAGACCGCGCCCGCGCCCGCGATCGCGAGGAGTCCGACGGTCACGATCAGTCGATGACCACGCACACGGACCTCGCTACGACTCCGCCGCGGTCTTGACCCTTGCGAGCGTCTCGGTCATGCCGGCCTGCGTCGTCGGCTTCACGCCATCGAGGTATTCCTCGAGGTTCATGTCCGGCATGATCCGCGCCATGGAGGGCTCGTACTCCGGGAGTACCTGCCAACTCTCCGTAACCTCCGTGCCGCTGGGAACGGCCGCGAACGTGTAGCTCCAGCGGACGAGTTCCTCGTCGCCGTTCTGGCCACGATTCACGAACGTGAACTCCTTGCCGCGCTCGGCCACATCGACTCTGCACGTGGTCTGCCAGGTGTAGTCGCCCATCGCATTCGTACCGATGAACGACCCATGGGTGTCGTCAACCCACTCGCCTGCCGTGCAGACGGGGCTCCAGTCGCCCATGCGGGTGATGTCGGCGACCAGGTCGTAGACGTCTTCGGGCGACGTGGCGATGACGACGGTCTCGACATGTTGGTACGGCGTGAGGTCCATCGCGGGAGACTAGGAGGCGTCCCAGCTCAGTGGCCAATGGCCCTGAGCACCGCGAGTCAGCCCTCGGCGAAAAGGAAACGACTCATGTATGCAGTCATCGGACGGGTGCAGATCAAACCAGACCGGAGTGACGAGGCGCGCTCGATGATCGCCGAGCACGGTGTTGCGATGCTCCAAGGCATGGCCGGCTCATCGGGCGGCTATTGGGCAAGAAGCCTCGATGATGGCGACATCATCCAACACTCGTTCTGGCTCTTCGATACCGAGGAGAACGCGCTCGCGGCGGAAACGACCTTCAACTCGCTGCGCGAGATGCCCGATGCGCCCGCGACGTTTCTCAGCGTCGAGGTGTGCGAGGTGATCGGGCAGGCGTTAGCAGGGTGCTGAAAATCGGCTGTTGAGGGTTTGGTGGTCTTGTCGGGTG
>JBBQYZ010000667.1:0-2508 GCA_038208205.1 Gemmatimonadales bacterium
GTGAACCCCAGCCGTGCATTCTTGTGACTGTTCACTCGGTCCTCTGGCAGTTGTGAGATGGTGGCCTCGACAACCCCAGCTTGAAACCGTTACGACCGAGTGAACACCCCCAACGGCGAAACAACGTGTCCGGTAATCACAACTAGCCCCACGTCCCCTCCGTCCGAGTGACTAGCCCCGCCCCTCGTGACCGAGCAGCCGCACGGTGCCGGGATCGCCGAGCAGCCGCTCGAGCGGTACCCGCATCCGCCGCGACCAGCTCGGATACCGGTCCTGCCAGACGCCGGGGATGTTCACGGGTGTCGATTCGCGCGCGATGTCGTCCAGCGAGAGACCGACCAGCGCCGCCGGCGTGCGGCGGATGAAGGCGTGCACCGCTTCCACGAGCTGCGCCGACGTCACCGTCTCGTGCGCCGATCCGCGGAGCAGGCCCGCCTCGATCAGCGACTGCACCAGCGCACCGCGCTCGTGCATCCGCGACTCCATCATCACCGACGCCTGGCGCGGGTCAGACAGGTCGCCAAGCTCGGTGCGCAGCGTGATGTCGCGTGCCTCCATCCACCCCACCAGCGGCGGCAGGTCGTGCGTGTTGGCCGTCGCCAGCGAGAGGCGTGGATAGTCGGCCGCGGCGCGGAAGCGACCGGTCATCAGATCGCGCTCGAACACCAGCACCTTGGAGCCGAGCACGCCCCACCGCTCCAGGACCGCCGGCACCTCGGGCGGCACCGTGCCCAGGTCCTCGCCCACCACCACCGCGCCGTGGCGCACGCTCTCGAGCGCGAGGATCCCGAACAGCTCCTCGCTGAACGCCCGTACGTACGCGCCCTGCCGCGCCGATTCGCCGAGCGGCACCCAGAACATCCGGAACAACCCGAGCGCGTGATCGATGCGGAGCGCGCCGGTGTGACGGAAGCAGGAGCGCAGCAGCCGCGTCCAGTACTCGTAGCCGCTGGCGCGGAGCACGTGCGGATCGATGGCCGGCAGCCCCCAGTTCTGTCCCTCGTCGGAGTACATGTCGGGTGGCGCGCCCACCGTCGCCCCGTGCACGAACAGGCCGGGGTTGGCCCACACGTCCGAGCCGCTCGCCGCCGAGCCCACCGCGAGGTCCTGGTAGAGGCCCAGCGTCAGGCCGGCGCGCGACGCCTCGAGCGCCGCCTGACCAAGCTGTCGGTCCAGCTCGAATTGGAGCCAGCAATGGAAGTCCACCCGTTCGGCGAGCTCCCGTCGCAGCGCCGCGACCTGCGCGCTGCGCGCGTCGCGCAGCGCGAGAGGCCACTGCCGCGCGTCGGGCCCTTCCCGCTCCGCGATCGCCATGTACGTCGCGAACGGCGTGAGCTGCGGGTTCTCGCGCTCGAGGAACAGCTCATAGGCGCGCGAGCGCGGCGTCGCCGTCGCCGTCCCGCGCTCCACGAAGGTGCGGTGCAGCGACTCGAGGACCGGTGCGCGGAGCGCCATCACCCGGCCATAGTCGAGCATTGGCGCGTCGCGCAGCTCGGCCAGCGCCGCCTGGAACTCGCGCGACGCGATCCGCTCCCGCGCCTCTGCGTCGTGCGCCAGTTCGGGGATGTCGTCGACACGCAGGTAGAGCGGGTTGCGGAACAGCCGCGAGATCGGGCTGTACGGGCTCACGTCGTAGCCGTCGTTGCGCAGCACGTGCATGGGGTTCACCCCCACGAACGCGCCCCCCTGATGCGCGACCCACTCGGCAAGCGTCGCGAGATCGCGCAGGTCGCCGGCACCCCAGTTGGCCGCGCTCCGCACGGTGTAGAGGTTGGCCGTGATGCCGAAGCCGCGCCGGCCTCGTAAGCGCGTCTCGGGCGGCGTGCACGCCGACGGCACGACGATGAGCCGCTGCGTCCCGCTGCGCCGCCGTCCCCCGCCCTGAAAGGTCACCGTGAGCGTGTGATACCCGAGCGGCGGCACGAGCGGGAGCGCGAGCCGCAGTCGGCGCGAGCGGCCGCCGGGCGTCACACCCGTCCACCTCGACTCCACTTCTTCCTCGGTGCGCAGGAGCAGCGTCCACTCGACCTGCTCCACGTTCATGCTCGGCACGCGGACCGAGACGTGCGCGAGGGCGCGACTGCGCTGTCGCACCACTCGCACCGGAGCGATCCACTGCCGCCGCTCGGCGCGCCGGAGCGCGCGCAGGGTCTCGGCCGCGCGCTCCTCCGTCGCGACGTCGTAGCCCATCGCCGAGAGGAGGCGCTGGCGCGTGTCGTCCGACGTCTCGCGCCGGCGCTCCCCGGTCTGGTCCAGATACGACGGCAGGATGCCGAGTCGGTCGGCGAGCTGGCGGAGGACCCGGCGCTCCTCGGTGACCGCTCCGTCGGACGCGCTCATGGCTGTTCTGTTGGCGCCAGCCGCACCGGCTCGAGGACGAGGGCCGACAGCGGCGGGAGGGTGAGCTCCACCGAGTAGCGTCGCCCGTGGTAGGGAACGTCGTCGGCGCTGAAGCGCGACTGTGCGTCGTACCCGCTCCCGCCCCAGCGCGTTTCGTCGCTGGAGAGC
>JBBQYZ010000668.1:0-2506 GCA_038208205.1 Gemmatimonadales bacterium
GGTCGCTCGACCGCATTCGATCCGACGCAGCCGTATGTATCCGGTTCAGCAGATCATCCATGTAGTGCAGCGCGATACGGCGATTCACGAACTGTGGTTTCGGCTCGTTCCCCCGTCGCCATTCCCAGACGAGCTGGCCACTCGTTGTCTCGAATTGAACGAGTTGGAAGCCTTCCTCGGCCGCACGGGCTTCAACGCTCTCCGAGTGCTCGTCCGCCAGCCGGTACGTGGATGCTGCCATGACCCGACCCCCTTGGTGCGCCGTCATAGGTCAGGCGACCCGACTGCGTGAGCCGCCACCTCGGGCATACCCCTACTGGCGACGCTCGTCAAGTCTCGCGATCCTCGCAATCCTACGGAAAGAGGAAACCATCGGACATCTGCATTCTCACGAGTCAGGTTTTCTGGATCGACCCGCATCGGCGTGATCGTCGATCGAGCGAAACGACTCGGGGCGACCGCCTCGACGACCGGACGCGTCGCCTTCAGCGCTGGATCGGAAGCTCGAACCACACTGCCTTCACACCCGGTCGCTCATCCACACCCCAGGTCTGCGCGATGGCTTGGAGGATCTGAAGTCCGCGTCCACTCTCCTCATCGGGCTCTCTCACCATGGCCAGGAGTTCGGGCGCGTCGTTGATCACTTCAACGCGCAATGCGCGGTCGCTACCCTGCACTCGGACACGGAACTCCGAGTTGGCGTGCTTCACCGCGTTGGTAGCGAGCTCACTGGCGAGCAACACCGCCGCGTGGCGATCGACTGGCAACCCCTCCACCGCCGATGCCACAAACCGACGAGCGCCGGCGACGCTTTCCCAGCTCAGGGCGAACGCCTGCTGAACATCTGGCTCTGGCATTCCTTCCGTGTACCCGACCCGATCGCGATCAGAACCTTGTGTGCTCTCATCAGATGCTTGCTCGTGGTGGGGTCGCGTGGGAACGCCCGCTGGGAACAGCAACGCCAATGTCCGTCATGCGCAGCTTGTGGGCATCGATGACAGGGCAGCCCGGTGTTCGTGCGAAGAGTCAACGGATGGCCAACACCGAGCAGCAGTCCGATGGTTCGAAAGGTCGATACACCGGGTAGTTCATGGACCCGACGTTGAGGAGGATCGCAATGGATCGCGAGACAGGACCGAGTGCAGGCGCAAAGGGCATCATCGAGGACGTGAAAGGCAAAGCGAAAGAAGTCGTGGGCGAGGTCACCGGCAACGACTCGCTCGAGAATGAGGGCCGCGCCCAACAAGACAAGGCACAGTCCCAGCGCGACGTCGCGGAGCACGAGGCCAAGGCGGAAGCGGCCCGCGCCGAGGCGGACGTGCACGAGGCCGAGCAGCGAGCGCACCAGTCCGACTAGAGACCGACCTTCCCAACCACGACGACGGCCCCGGCTTCCACCGGGGCCCCGTCGCGCGTAGGTCAGACCCCCACCCCATCCGGGTGGGGCGGAACGAAGTGTCCTACGAACCGGTCAGGTCGGGTGACGCTTCGGAGTCGCGTTCGATGACGACGAGGTGGAGGTCCGCGTCGAGGCGGACGTCGACGGTGGTGCCGTCGGGCCTGGCGACCTCGACTTCCCACACTGCGCCGTTCTCGGAGTCGCGCTCGACGGAGTTGGCGGTGCCGCCGCCGGTGATGGCGAGGGCTGATGCGCTCGCCCGATCGGCGTCCGCACCAGTCACCGAGGTGTTCTCGTCGCTGCCGCCGGCGACGGCGACCGCGCCCCCGGCGATGCTCGCCGCCGCGATCACTCCGGCGACGGTTGTCACGATGGTGCGGTGTTTCATGGTGCAGTCGCGGCTACCTCTCACCAGTCCTGGGCGGCGAGCAGCAGGGTGGCGAGCGGCTCGAGAGCGCCCATGAGCTCGTCGAGCTCGCCGGGTTCGAGGCTTTCGTAGGGCTTCGCCGCGAGGTCGTCGGTGAGCTCCTCGACCCGTTGTCTGACGGCGCGACCCTGTTCGCTGAGCCAGCCGTCGTCCCCAATCAGACCGCGCGCGCGCAGCCCGTCGATGACGGCCGCAAGCTGTGCGGCGGGGAGGTGGTGGATGCGGCCGAAACTCTCCGCTCGCATGCCCATGTCGAGGGCGAGGAGGACGTGCGCTTCGAGGCCCCCGACACCCTCGGTCATCAAGGCCACGATGTGCCCGTCGCCACGGTGCTCGCGCAACAGGGAAGCCGCGTGGAAGAGACGGGCCACCACGTCATCGGGGATCGGGATCGCGCGCAGCGCGGCGTACATCGGCCGGCCCTCCAACGGCGCGCTGGTCGCCGCTTCGAGCAGCAGGTCAGCAGCGCGCGCGAACGCGGGAGCGTCGACGTGATCGCCGAGTCTCCGCCGCAATGCCTGCACACAGCCGACCTGACGGGCGGCGATCGCCGCTTCGGGCGTGGTGGTGCGCCACACCTTCGGGATGTGGCGGGCCACCTCTCCGGGAGCGAAGTTGTAGAAGAGCGCGTCCACCACCTCCGCCGGGACGAGGCCGAGGGGCGCCGCCCGTCCGGCGAA
>JBBQYZ010000669.1:0-2505 GCA_038208205.1 Gemmatimonadales bacterium
CATCGACGCGATGCCAGGTCGTCCGAGGTTGCGAATCGCCTGGACCATCGCAACCCACGCAGCCTGCGGCGAGAGCAGGTCATGACCGCGGACGATCGCAGCGAGGGTGCGATCGATGAGCGTCGCGGTGGAAAGGTCGGCGTAGGTGTACCCGAGCCCCCACTCGCCGCCGCCGGTGGCGTGCACCACGATCAGGGTCGTGGCGCCCCACTCGAAGGTGCCGTCTGACTCCGGTCGGTCGGTCGGGATCCGATATGCCCGCACGGTGAGCTTCTCGATGAGAGCGCCGGTCAGATCAGCTCTCGGATCTTGTCTTCGAGGATCGTCGCCATGATCCTGCCGCGGTCGGGCTCGCCACGGAGCAGCGATTCGGCCATCTTCTTGGCCTGCTCGGTGGTGGTCTTGGCGGGCATCGGTGGTTCGAACGGGTCGATTACGGCTTCAATGATCACCGGGCCATCGGTCGCCAGTGCCTGTTCGAGCGTGGCCCGGCACTGCTTGGGATCCTCGATCGTGAACCCCGTGCCCCCACAGGCCCGGGCGAAAGCGGCGAAGTCGATCGGCTCCAGCTCACAGCCGTACTCGGGGTTGCCCAGGAAGACCATCTGCTCCCACTTGATCTGCCCGAGGGTGTTGTTCTTCATCACCACGATCTTGATCGGGAGCTTGTATTTCACGGCCGTTGAGAACTCCGCCATAAGCATGGAGAACCCGCCGTCGCCGACGAAGCCGACGCACTGGCGGTCCGGATAGGCGATCTGCGCCCCGATCGTGTACGGCAGCCCATTCGCCATCGTCGCCAGCGTTCCTGAAAGCGAGTGCATCTGCCCGCGCTTGACCGGTATGTGGCGGGCGAACCAGGTGGCGATGGTCCCGGAGTCAGAGCTGACGATCGCGTCACTGCGCAGAAGCTCGCCCAGATGGTGGGCCACGACCTGGGGCTTCATCGGCATGTCCTCGCGCGACGCGCGCTCGTGCATGAGTTCGCGCCACTCCCTCATGCCGTGTTGTGCCTTCTCGAGGAATCCGCGGTCGGCGCGTTTGGTCAGCATCGGCAGCAGTGCGCGCAGCGTGGCTCTGCTGTCCCCGACGAGCCCGACCTCGACGGGAAAGCGCAGCCCCACACGCATCGGATCGATCTCGATCTGAACGGCCTTCGCCTGGTCAGGTTTCGGAAGGAACTCGATGTACGGGAAGGACGTGCCCACCATTAGCAGCGTGTCGCAATGGCCGAGGGCCTCCTGCGAGGGGCGGGTACCGAGCAGACCGGTGCCGCCGGTAGTGAACGGACTGTCATCGGCGACAGCGGCCTTGCCCAGTAACGGCTTCACGATCGGTGCAGCGAGGCACTCCGCCATCGCCTCGAGTTCGTCGGTGGCGCCGAGCGCTCCGGCCCCGGCCAGGATCACCGTGCGCTTGCCCGCGTTCAACAGCTCGGCCGCTCGGCGTAGGTCCGCATCCGCCGCGAGCTGCGCGCCGCGGGCCCGCACGTCGGAGGTGTGGTGGACGACGTTGCGCTTCGTACGCTCCTTCTGGGTCGTCTGGTCCTGGATGTCGGTGGGGACGGTGAGGTGGGCGACCGTGCGGTACCCGATCGCGTACCGGCAGGCGAGATCGACCAGACTCTCGACGTGGGCGGGACCCATGACTCGCTCGCTATACGCGGCCACGTCGGCGAAGAGCCGATCGAGCGCGACATCTTGCTGGGTGTGGGTCCCGATGAGGTCGTGGGCCGGCATGCCGGTGATCGCCAGCACCGGCTGCTTGTCGAGCTTGGCGTCGTAGAGGCCGTTCAGCAGGTGGATGCCCCCGGGGCCGCTGGTGGCGACGCAAACGCCGAGCCGTCCGGTGTACTTTGCGTACGCGCAAGCCATGAAGGCAGCCGACTCCTCGTGACGCACGTGGATGAACCGGACGCTGTCTTGACGAATCCGAAGGGACTCCATGATCCCATTGATGCCGTCGCCGACGATCCCAAATACGGTATCGACGCCCCAATCGATGAGCCGCTCGACGAGGAGATCAGCGGTGGTCTGAGCCATAGCGCACCTCCGGGATGAGCTTTCCTGGAGCATCGGCTGTGCCCGCCGCCACCTCGCGGGCCGGCAGCGCGCCAGTCTTGGCGGGGCGTTTTCGTCGCCGCGCGGCTTGCTTGGTCGCCAATAAACGGCATGGCCGCGTACAAACTTCACACGCGTAGACCACGCGTTCACGACCGGCGATCGTCAGTCGCCGCCACCCGAAGAAGGGTGATTCGCGTGTCAGCACAAGTAAGACGAGAACGCTCGACTGTGGCGGACTGCACTGTCAGGCGTCACGTATATGACCCGCCCCTGCGTCAGCGATATGACCCATCCCGTCACCCACTCGGTGCCGTCTCGGGCGCACTCTAATTCGTCTTCGTCTTCACCCCCTTCGCCCGGAGTGTCGTGACTGGCGACTGCCCGTCGCGAGCATCGCGGGGCTTCGTACGGCCTCCTCGGCGACTTCGTCGCGCAGCGTCCC
>JBBQYZ010000670.1:0-2501 GCA_038208205.1 Gemmatimonadales bacterium
GGGCGCCCGAACACCTCGCCGAAGTACCAGGCCTCCCAGGTCGTCAGGTGTTTGACCAAGCCGAGGAGATTGGTCCCGGTAGGAGTCAGCGGGCGGCGAACGTCGTACTCGGCGAGCCCTTCGAGCTTCCAGAGCATGGTCGCGCGCGTGTCGCGCAGGTCGCTGTGCAGGTACTCCTTCGCGAACTCATCGATCATCGGAGAGGAGCCTTTCGGGGCCAGTGCCGTCAGCGTTGAGCCTGCGCTGCCGGCCATGTTCACACGCGCTTGCCGGCCTCTTCAGCCGGCGGGGTCGGCCTGTAGGGCAGCGTAGAACGCCGTTTCGAACTCGGCGGGCGGCACGTCGCCGCAGTGGCTGTGCAGCCGCTTCGCGTTGAACCAGTCACCCATGAGCTCAAAGCACCTTGCGCATGTGCACGTCCTCGGGCTCGAGTTCGAACAGCTCCGCCAACGGTTCCGCCATGGGCTGGAAGCCGCGACCGAGGTAGAACCGCACGGTGTTCTCCGATGGCGTCGCCGTAACGACCATGTCGGAATCGCCGGCGGTGCGGGCGATCTCATCGAGCTGCTCGCACAGACGGCTGCCGATACCCGTCGCACGCAACGGTGCGCTGACCTGGAGGAATGCCAGCTGCGCGATCCTGGGCCGAAGGTGTGGCACGACGACACCGATGCCAACCAGCCGTCCGCCGGCGAACGCACCGAGCGCGATCCCGCCGGCGTCGGCGTAGTGCTCGAGCGCGCGCACCTGCTCCTCGACGGAGTGTTCGCCGTGACCGTCCGGGTCCCAGGCCGACGCGCTCCAGTTGCCGTGCCGCGCGACGAGTTGGGTGCCGTGCTGGTCGTAGCGCACGTCGATGCGTTCCCGACGGTCGATCTCGCGGACGCGCGACAGCTCGGTCCGGCCCAACCCTCGGATCTCGACTGCGGGTTCCACCGCCTCACGTTGGCACGACCTTGTCCGGCCGACCAGTCCATGTCGGTCGCGACGAGACGAACGCCCTTTCACTCCTTGCGTGGGTTGCCGCCCGCCTGTGTGCTCCCTTGGGGAGTCAAGCAGTAGTCAAGCGAGGTCGAGGCCGGACGTGGGATTCCGGGGTTCGTGGAGCGCGGCCCCGAGGATGAGCGGGAGCGAGCGAGTGGCAGCCCGCCCGTGCCAAGCTGGCCCTCCGGGCCCCAACTCCACCGGACCGGCAAGCTGAAGGGAGTTGATACCCCTCGAAGCGCAGCGGGTCAGCTGAACCAGCCGACCATCGACAGCTGAGGGAGCACAACATGGGCGCGACAACCACTCCGAGCTCCACCGACGAGACGGCCGTCCGCGACCTGTACCAGCAGCTCATGGAGGCTTGGAACCAAGGCAGCGGCGCCGCCTTCGCATCGGGGTTCACGGAAGATGGAGACCTGGTGGGGTTCGACGGCTCCCACCTGAGAGGCCGTGACGAGATCGCGCCCTTCCACCAGCAACTGTTCGACAAGTGGCTCAAGGGAAGTCGCCTCGTCGGAAAGGTCGAGGACCTGCGCTTTCTCGCGCCGGATGTCGCCGTGTTGCACGCGCTCGGCGGAACGATCCTGCGCAGTAAGTCGAAACCCTCACCAGGACGTGACTCGATCCAGACCCTCGTCGCCACGAAACACGAAGGCGAGTGGCACTTTGCCGCCTTCCAGAACACCCGGCTTCGAATCATCGGCGGCGGCAGTCGTGCCTTCCTCGCGTCGACCCTGTCGGACCTGATCTGGAGGGTGTTCCGGCTCAACAAGAGCGTGTCGTACCCGTAAGCAGACGCATCACCCGGACCGGGACTGCGGAACGAGCACGGCCAGGTCGAGCTGGGTGAGGCGGGTGGGCTCGCCGATCACGTCCATCTCCGTGATCCCTTCGTCCGTGATCGTGACGGTGATGGCGATCAGCATCCGCCCGCGTGGCGCCACGACGATTCCCACGGTGCCGCCGACGAGCGCGGACCGTGCGAACTGTGCTCGCGGCGCGTTACCCGCCGTCTCCTCCGCCACCGTGTCCCAGAACGCGCGGCGAGATAGGCCGGCGCGGGTAGCACCAAACGCCGGCCCCGTGTCGGTTCATCGTCGGGCGTCTGCGCCTTGGGGAAAAGCCCACCGGGAGTCGAGTGCGCCATTCCTACGCTTGGTGGATGCCGCTCGAACATGATCCTGGATACACCTCTGCGTTCTTCGACTCGTATGGCCAGCGGGAGCGGGATCGACATGAGACGAGCTGGGCTGCGCGTGCGAGTTTCGCGATTCATTGTCGATACCTCCACGAGTTCGTGAAGCCAGGCAATGTTGTGCTCGATGCCGGCGCGGGGCCAGGCCGGTTCACGATCGAACTTGCTCGCCTCGGTGACGCGACCCCGAACGCCGGCTTCTCCGCACGCGCAGGTGCTACTCGAAGGGGCAAGCCACGGGAGCCCGACGGGCATGTCGACCACCGACGCACGCGGCTTGGGCTGGCACCACCGCGGACGCGAGCATCGTCTCGACCCG
>JBBQYZ010000671.1:0-2493 GCA_038208205.1 Gemmatimonadales bacterium
ACGAGCTCGTGCGGCGCGAGGTGCACAGCGTCCACGAACGAGAGCGCGCCGACCTCACGCGCCATGGCGCACACTCGCGCGGTGTCCGTGATCGTGCCCAGGGCGTTGGACGCCGCGCCGACGGCCACGAGCCTGGTGCGCGCGCCGACCAAGCGGGCGAGGTCGTCGAGATCGGTGCGAAACGTCCTCGTGTCCAGCCGCGCCGCGCGGACCACGAGGCCCCGCTCACGCGCGATGGCACGCCAGGGTGCGACGTTGGCGTGGTGGTCGAGCTCCGTGATGACGATCTCATCGCCCTCCCGCCAGTCGCGCGCCAGGGCACGCGCCAGGTGGAAGACGATCGTCGTCATGTTGTTGCCGAACGAGATGTCGGCGGGCGACGCGTCGAAGAAGTCGGCGAAGATCTCGCGCGCACTGCCGAGCAGTGCGTCGGTCTCGACGCTCGACGGGTATGCCCAGTGCGTGTTGGCGTTGTGCCCGAAGAGATAGTCCGTGATCGCCTCGGCGACGGCGCGCGGCACCTGCGTGCCGCCCGGCCCGTCGAAGTAGGCGACCGGAAGGGCGCCTTCGCGACGGGCGAGCGCGGGGAAGTCGGCACGGATCTCGTGCACCGGGCGGACGGCGCCGGTCTGCTCTCCGGCGCGCGACGCGCTCGTCTGTGGTGGCATCGTCGTCATGCGATCTCCAGACCGGCCCATCGCTCCACGAGCTTGACGGCTTCCACGTGATCCGCCTCCTCGCCCAAGGCATTGTGCGCCACGCGGAACAGGTCCGCGGTGAGCTGCAGCAGCGGCGCCGGCACCTTGCCATCGCGCGCGACGCCGGCAGCGATGCCGACGTCCTTGTCGAGGAGCGCGAGCCGGAAGGTGCGCGGGAAAGCGCGCGTGACCACGCGTTCAGGGAAGAGATTCATCGTCGCGTTGGAGCGACCGCTCGACGCGTTGATGACCTCGAGCGCGACGTCGGCCCTTACACCGGCCCTCGCCAGCGTCGCGAGTCCTTCGGCGGCGCTCCAGATGTGGACGGCGAGCAGCGCGTTGTTCACGGACTTGAGCGCGTCGCCCGCACCGATGGGGCCGCAGTGCACGATCTTCCGGCCGAACGCCTCGAGAACAGGGCGCACCCGATCGAGCAGGGCGGCGTCTCCACCGACCATCACGGTCAGGGTGCCCTGCTCCGCGCCGCTCGTCCCACCGCTCACGGGTGCGTCGAGAAATCCGATCCCGCGTTCGGCGAGGCGGGCGGCGATTCGGCGCGATGAGGTGGGGTCGCCTGAGGTGCAGTCGACGAGCGTCGCTCCGGCGCGCAGGCCAGCGAGCAGGCCCTCCGCGCCGTCGAGCAGGCTCTCCACGTCAGCGGAGACCGGGAAACAGGTGATCGCCACCTCCGCGTCACGCGCCGCGTCCGCAGGCGAGGTGGCATCCCTCACGCCGTGCTCGCGCGCGAAGGCCTCGGACTTGGCCACCGAGCGGTTCCACACGGCGAGGGTGATGCCGGGTACATGGGCAAGGCGGGCGGCCATCGGGCGTCCGATGGCGCCAAGCCCGAGGAAAGCGACGGAGATCATGTAGTCGGGGAACGGGTCGACGCGGAATCTCGCCCCGCGATGCGCACATCGTCAACGCGCCGGAGGTCATGATGCGTTCCGAAGGGCGCACCGCGCGACGATATTGCGGGATGATCACGCGCCTTGGCGTCTCCGGGATGACCTGTCAGCGCTGTGTCCAGGCGGTGTTCACCGCACTGACCCCGGTGAACGGAATCCAGTCGGCGAACGTCACGATCGGCGTCGTGATGGTCGAGCACGACGGGCGGGCGACCGTGGAGGCGCTGCGCGAGGCGATCGCCGTCTCGGGCTACGAAGTGACGGTCGCCGAGGAGGAGCGGCGGCGGCTGCCGGTGGTGTAGGCGCGAACCAACGGTCTGACGGTTGCCGTTGGTATCTCCTGGCGTATTCCATCACCAAGGAGCCTCAGATGCGCCCAATCGCTCTGCCCCTGTTCACCGTCGCCGCTCTGCTCGCGGCGTGCGCGTCCAACTCACGCAACAGCGACACGACCATGCAGCCGGGCCAGTCCGCCCCGAGCCGAGCCGACAGCCAGCGTGGCGACCCCGGTGGGCCAGGCGGCCGCGGTCGCGGCGGCGCGGGGCGCGCTGACGCGATGCTGCTTCGCGGCGTCACCCTGTCGACCGACCAGCAACAGCGCGTCGACTCCATCCGCACCAGGTACCGGACGCAGATGGATCAGGCGCGGCAGCAGAACGGCAGTGGCGATCGCAGCGCCGCTCGCGGTCAGATGCGGACGATGATGGAGCGCCAGCAGGCGGAGATCCGTGCCATCCTGAGACCCGATCAGCAGCGGGTCTTCGATCAGAACGTCACCGACATGCGCTCCCGCCGACAGCAGGGTGGTGGCCGGCCGGGCGCGCCGCCGCTGCAGTAACCGGTCGTCTCGCGGGGGTGGGCCGCGGCCCACCCCCGCGAGACGACCG